>JAZSOX010000114.1:0-6351 GCA_045537175.1 Bacilli bacterium | reverse complement strand
GGGTAAAAGCAGTATTTTAAATGCATTATTAGATGAAGAAAAAGCTATTGTAACAAATATAGCAGGTACTACAAGAGATATAGTAGAAGGTAGTATGACACTAAATGGTTTTCTAATTAATTTTATAGATACTGCAGGAATTAGAGATACTGAAGATGTAGTAGAAAAAATTGGTGTAGAAAAAAGTAAAAAAGCTATAGATTCAGCAGATTTAGTAATTTTAGTTTTAAATAATAATGAAGAATTAACTGAATATGATAAAAAATTGTTAGATACAATACCAGAATCTAAAAGAATTATATTTGTTAATAAGTCAGATTTAGTTAAAAAAATTGAATTAAATGAAGAATATATAATAGGAAATACAATTGATTTAAATGGTTTATCAAAATTAAAAGAAGCAATAATTAGTAAATTACAACTTGAAGATATCCTAAATAAGGATATGACTTATATGTCAAATGTAAGACAAATAGATTTATTGAAAAAAGCTTTATTTGCTATTGAAAAATCTATAACAAATTTAGAGGCAGGAATGCCAGTGGATATAGTAGAAATAGATATTACAAATGCTTGGAATTTACTTGGAGAAATTACAGGAGACACTTATCAAGATGAATTAATTACAACATTATTTAGTAATTTTTGTTTAGGAAAGTAGGTGATAAAATGTATGATGTTATAGTAGTTGGAGGAGGACATGCTGGTTGTGAAGCAGCAAATATTGCCGCCAAAATGGGAATGAACACTTTATTGTTAACTATTAATAAAAATAATATTGCCGATATGCCTTGTAATCCATCAATTGGAGGTACAGCTAAAGGAATAATAGTAAGAGAGATAGATGCTTTAGGCGGATTAATGGGAATAGTAGCAGATTTAAGTCATTTTCAAATAAAAATGCTTAATAATTCTAAAGGTCCAGCAGTAAGAAGTTTACGTGCTCAAGCAGATAAACAAGTGTATCCTAAAAAGATGCTAGAATTTCTAGAACTTAATCCTAATTTAGAAATTAAAGAAGGAATGGTTGAAAATTTAATTATTGAAGACAAAGAAATTAAAGGTGTTATATTAGAAGACGACACAAAAATTTTAGGTAAAACAGTAATACTTACAACAGGAACTTATTTAAAAGCAAATATTCTAATTGGTAGTGAAAATACACCAAATGGTCCACACGGAGAGAGAAGAAGTAATTTTTTAAGTGAAAAATTAAAAGAATATGGTCTTGATATAATAAGATTAAAAACAGGAACACCACCAAGAATAAAAAAAGAATCAATAGATTTTTCACAAATGCATGAAGAATCCGGAGATAATACATATTGGTCATTTAGTCACGATAATAAACCTATATATGAAATAAATAATCAACAAAAATGTTATTTATTATATACAAATGAATTGACTCATCAAATAATCCAAAGTCATTTAGATGAATCTGCTATGTATGGAGGATATGCCACTGGAGTAGGCCCAAGATATTGTCCATCAATTGAAGATAAAGTTGTTAGATTTTCAGATAAAGAAAGACATCAGTTGTTTTTAGAACCTGAAAGTATGTTTTATGATGAATGGTATTTGCAAGGTTTTTCTACAAGTATGCCAAGATATGTTCAAGAAAAAATGGTCCATAGTTTAAAAGGGTTAGAAAAAGCAGAAATCACTAAATATGCTTACGCAATAGAGTACGACGCAATTAGTCCATTACAAATTAAACCGAGTTTAGAAAATAAAATAATTAGTGGTTTATTTACTGCAGGACAAATAAATGGAACAAGTGGTTATGAAGAAGCCGCTGGACAAGGAATTATTGCAGGAATAAACGCTGTATTAAAATTAAAAGGTGAAAATCCGTTAATTTTAAAAAGAAATGAAGCATATATTGGAGTGTTAATAGATGACTTAGTAACTAAAGGTGTAACAGATCCTTATAGAATGCTTACAAGTCGTGCGGAATTTAGACTTTTATTAAGACATGATAATGCAGATTTAAGGTTAAGAAAAATTGGATATCAAGTTGGTTCTATAAACGATGAACAATACAAAAGATATGTTGAAAAAGTAGCGAATATCAACAAATTATTTGAAGAAGTAAAAAATAATAAATTAGTTATCAAAGATGAGGTAAAACATAAGTTTATTGAAAAAAATTATGATGTACCAAAACAATCGATGACATATGAAGAATTATTAAAAAGACCAGAGATAACGTTTGATTTTTTAAACAACTTTAGAAAATTTGAATATGAAAAAGATGTATTAGAACAAGTCGAAATAGAATTAAAATACAGTGGGTATATAAAAAAAGCTTACAAAGAAGCAGAAAAACTTCTTAAAATTGAAGAAAAAGAAATACCTGAAGATATAGACTATAATAAAATTAAGAATTTAGCTAGTGAAGCAAAACAAAAATTAAATAATATAAAACCAAAAACAATAGCACAAGCATCAAGAATTAGTGGTGTTAATCCATCTGATATAACCATATTAGCGATTTATTTAAAAAAGGAATATAACAAAAATGAATAAAGATATATTTATAGAAGAATTAAAAAAGTTAAATATAGATGTTAAAGATGAATATTTAAATAAGCTTGATATTTATATGAATTATTTAATTGAGTATAATAGTCATACAAATTTAACTGCAATCAAGGAACCGGAAGAAATTTATCTAAAACATTTTTATGACTCTTTAACAATTGTAAAAAGTGTTGATTTAAGTAGGTATAACAGTCTTGTGGATATTGGCAGTGGTGCTGGATTTCCAGGTATGGTTATTAAGATTTTTTATCCACATTTAAATATAACTTTAATAGATTCAAATAATAAAAAAACAAAGTTCTTAACTGAGCTTTCTAAAAAACTAGAATTAAATGTAACCATTATAAATGATAGAGTAGAAAATTTTTCTAAGAACAATTTAAATAAATTTGATATTGTAACTTCTAGAGCAGTAGCAAATTTAAGGGTTTTAGCGGAATTGGCTATTCCACTTGTAAATGTAGATGGTTTATTTATAGCCCTAAAAGGAAATATGGATGATTCTTTAGAAGATTCAATTGATACAATAGAAGTATTAGATTCAAAAATAATTAATAGAATTACTTTTGATTTATATAATAATTCAGGAACAAGAAATATTATTGTTATAAAAAAATTAAAAAGTACTGATGCAAAACTTATAAGACCATATGATAAAATAATCAAAAAGCCATTGAAAAAATTTTCTAAATAAGATAGAATTAAATAGAAAGGTAAAGGGGCTTGATTTATTGTGAATACAGAATCACAAGTTTTAAATGTGCCAATTGAAGATATTATTCCAAATCGTTTTCAACCACGATTAAATTTTGATGAAAATGGTTTAAATGAATTAGCTGCTTCAATAAAAGAACATGGGATTATTCAACCCCTTGTTTTAAGACGCCTTGGAGATAAATATGAAATTATTGCTGGTGAAAGAAGATATAAAGCTTCAAAAATGGCAGGTCTTACATCAGTTCCAGCAATTATATCTGCTTTAGATGATCAAAAAAGTGCCGAAGTAGCAATTGTTGAAAATGTTCAGCGAAGAGATTTATCTTCTATTGAAGAAGCAAAATCATATAAAGCTCTTCTTGATAAAGGTTATTTAACACAAGAAGAATTAGCAAAGAAAATGGGATTAAGTCAATCTGCTATTTCAAATAAGCTTAGATTATTATCATTATCAAATGGTGTTCAAAATGCATTAATGGAAGGAAAAATTTCTGAAAGGCACGCAAGAAGTTTATTACAAGTAGATGACTTGGGAGAACAAGAAAATTGGTTAAATACGATAATTGAAGAAAGATTAACTGTAAGAGAATTAGATAAACGTTTAAAAGGAAGAATGAAAGAAGATAAAAAAATAGAAATTCCAATTACTGAAGTTATGCCAAAGGTAGAGAATGCAAGTCCAGTTGTAGAGATTCCTTCAATACCTAAACATGAAGACATAATACCTACAAATAGAAATGTAAATAATTATTCAATACCAAATAAATTCTTTAACTATTTAGAAGACGAATCTGCTAATATGAGTATTGAAGAGAATGTAGTTCAATCTAATACATTTGAAGAAATAGAAATGTTAGATTTTCTTGCTCCAACAGAGAATATTAAAGTTAAAGATATGAGCATAGCGACTAGTCTAATTGAAAAATTAACAAAAGACTTACAAAATAGTAATTATCAAATAAATGTAATAAAAGATGAAAATACTAAGGAATTAAAATATACAATTACAATAAAAAAAGAAGATTAGTTCTTCTTTTTTTCATTATTTGTAATTGATGAAGCACTAACAGCAGGTTCACTTCCTTTTAAATAATAATATACAACCGCTCTTGATTCATCATTAGTAATTTCTCCAGTTATAGAATCTAATATAATGCCAACAACACTATCTGGTGTTTCGTACCAATTATCTTTTATTCCTGTTTGAATTTCTTCCATTGTATCTGCCCAAATGTTTTTAGTCATATATCCATAATTTTTAGTAAATTCACGGTTATTATCATATCCTACCCAAATTAACATTAAATCATCTTTATTATAACCAACTGTCCAGTAATCACTTGCAGTAGTTCCAGTTTTTATCGAATACTTTCTGCTTAATTTACTAGCAATAGTACTAGCGGTAGCACTTGTATAATCTTTAAATGCACTACTAGATGTATTCGATAATAATTCATTTAATATATATACATAATTTGGATTTAAAACCAAACTTTTTTTATTTTCTTTTGTATATATAATATTTCCATCTTTGTCCTCAATTTTTCTGATAAAATATAAATCCTTTTTATATCCGCCACTAGCAAGAGTAGTATATCCTGTAGCATAATCAATAATATTAATTTCTTCAGTACCTAAAGCAAGAGAAGGAACTGCGCTTAGCTCTTCCTTAATTCCTATAGTTTTAGCAGTATTAACTAAAGTATCAACTCCTAAAAATAGATTGGTTTTTACAGCATATATATTATCAGAGAACGCTATTGCAGCAGCCATTGTAATATTTTTATTAGCATATTTATTATTATAGTTTGTTGGAGAATAGGACTCTTTATTATTAATATTAAATATAGTATATTCGCTTTTAAATTTTGAAGAAGCAGTTAAGTTATTTTCTAAAGCGGCATAATATAGTATAGGCTTCATAGTAGAACCAACTTGTCTTTTTGATTCAGTTGCACGATTATACTGACTAGTACCATAGTCTATTCCGCCAGTTAAAGCCTCTATTTTTCCTGTTCCTGGATCAACAATAATACTTGCTACTTGTAATTCATTATCTTCATTCATTGTATTTAAAATATTTTTTTCTAATGAATTTTGTTTTTTTATATCTAGATTAGTATAAATTTTTAGTCCACCTTTTTCTAAAGTTTCTTTACTTATTCCTAAACTTTCTAATTCTTTATATACTGCATCTTGATAGTACATTATCATTTGTAAATTATTTTCATCATTTTTGCCGTATATTGTAATATTTTCAAAATCTAAAGTATTATAAATATCTTCGCTAATATATTCGTTATTTAGAAGAGCTTTAGACACAATAGATGCTCTTTTTAACGATTCTTCTTTATTTGATACAGGATTAAATTTATTCGGACTTTTAGGAATACCTGCAAGTATTATAGCTTCTTCAAGAGTTAAATTATTAACTTCTTTATTAAAATAATATTTACTAGCATTACTTACCCCATAATTTCCATTACCATAATTAATAGTATTAAGATATGCTTCTAGTATTTCATCTTTGTCATATTGTAATTCTGTAATAATAGTTAAAAAAGCTTCTTTTAATTTTCTTTCCCAAGTTTTATCAAACTCTAAATATAGATTTTTTACTAATTGCTGTGTAATGGTTGACGCTCCCTGAACAATATGACCTGTTTGAATGTTTGTTATCATTGCTTTTCCTATTCTTAAAATGTCAAAACCAAAATGATTATAAAATTTCTTATCTTCAATGGCAATTACAGCATTTAATAAATCTTCATCAATATCTTCTATATCGACCCATGAACTTGTACTACTTCCCTGATATACCAATGAATCTTTATTATCGAATAAATAGTATGTACCATTATTTGTAATATTTAAATTTGGAATAATCAAGGCGTAAATATTTATTCCAATATAACAAATAATAAAAGAAATAAAACAAAAAACACATAGTTTAGAAACAAATTTTAAAGCTCGCACTTAAATCACCTAAAATTATTATGTAAAGAAACAAGAAAATTATGTTGAAATTATATATATGTTATGATATAGTTTTCTAGAAAAAAGAGGTGATTATATAAAAAGGTTGAT
>JAZSOX010000082.1:0-9034 GCA_045537175.1 Bacilli bacterium | reverse complement strand
ATAAATACCAAATATTTAAAAATAGAATTGAAAATAAAAAAGAAGAAGAAATAAATTTGTATAAATTAAATGACTTTGAAATAAATTTGGTAAAAGAAAAAGAATATACCGTAGAAACAAAAATTTTGAGTGAAGAAATTGCTTATAAAAAAGGGATAAATACGGCTTTAGAAAAAGTGAAAATGAAACTTTTAGATAATGAAGAAATATTACTTAAAAAAGTTTTGAAAAAAGATGTAAATAATAGTACAATATATTTAGAAATATTTATTGTAACAAAAGAGAATATAGGAGTGTTGCAAGTAGTATCGGAGGAAAGTAATTATGGTGACTAGTCTTATACAAAAGATTTTTAATAATATATGGCCAATGTTAGTGGTGTTTATAGTAGCAATTGCTTTATTAAGATTTTTTTATTTACAAACTCATAGAGAAAAGTTTTGTTTTCATAAAGAATTTACTTATTTAATATCTATAATCTATATTTGGTTATTATTTGAAATACTCACAATGACAGAACTTAATGGCACAAGTGGAATGAATTTAGTACCATTTTCAGAAATTCTTCGTTATGAATTTGGCACTAAAATGTTTAATTATAATGTGTTAGGAAATATGATAATTTTTATTCCTTTTGGATATTTAATTGGAGAATATGTTAATCCCAAAAAAATATGGCCAGTTATTATAACTACATTACTTACGAGTGGAGTTGTTGAATTTGTTCAACTTCGCATTGGTAGAAGCTTTGATATTGATGACATTATATTAAATGTTGTAGGTGGAGTTATTGGGTATTTATTATATATTGGATTAAGTGCAATAAATAGACGATTACCAGATTTCTTAAAGAGCGATTTGGTATATAATGTAATTTGTATAATTTTAGTGTTATTATTTGGAATTTATGTATTTGGTTATTGGGGAGTTATATTTTAATGAATGATTATAGTATTACAAATGAATATGGTTATGAAAAAGATTATAGTTATTTAAATAGCGTAATAGAAAGAACTTTAAAATACGAAAAAGTAAAAAATGCTACATTTAGTATAGTATTTGTAGATAATGAAAAAATACAATATTTAAATAAAAATTATCGTAACATTGATAGGATTACTGATGTTATATCTTTTGCATTTGAAGATAATGAGAGAATAGTGTATAATAATTTAAGATTTTTGGGAGAAATTTATATATGTATTCCCAGAATGATAGAACAAGCAAAAGAGTATGGTCATAGTGAAACAAGAGAACTTGCATTTTTAATAGTGCATGGTCTTTTACATTTGCTTGGTTATGATCATATGACTGAAGAAGATGAAAATGAAATGTTTACATTACAGGAAGTGATATTAAATGAAGATGAACGAACAAAAAGAAACTAGCTTAATGAAAAATATGTTAAATAAGTGTAAGTATTCATTACAAGGATTAGCTTATTGTTTTAAAAATGAATCAAGTTTTTTATTTGAAGCTATTATGGCTTGTTTAATTATAATATTTGGTATATGGTTTGATATTGAATTTTTAGAATGGGTAATATCATTTGGAAGTCTTGCCTTAATAAGTATTACTGAACTTATTAATACTGCAATTGAAGCTACAGTAGATATGGTAACTCAAGAATATAATGAATATGCCAAAATAGCTAAAGATTGTGGGAGTGCCGCAACCGGAGTAATGAGTATTTTAGCTACAATTGTAAATATGATAATATTTGTTCCTTATTTTATTGAATTATGTATTAAATTATTTTAGGAGGAATTATGAAGAGTGGGTTTGTAAGTATTGTTGGTAGACCTAACGTTGGAAAAAGTACACTACTAAATAGTATTATTGATCGTAAAATAGCTATTACTTCTAATGTTTCAGGTACTACAAGAAATATTATTGAAGGTATATATCATGAAGATGGGTATCAAATAATTTTTGTTGATACTCCAGGTATTTCTAAACCATTAAATAAACTAGGTAAAGTATTAAATAAACAAGCTGCAGCATTAACTAAAGATGTTGACTTAATACTTTTAGTTGTAGATATAGAATCTGGTATTGGTAAAGGTGATAAATTTTTGATGGACAATTTATCAGAAAACAATATACCTGTTATATTAGTAATTAATAAAATAGACAAAGTATCAAATGAAACATTAATAATGGCAATAAATGAATATAAAGATTATCCTTTTGCAGAGATTGTTCCAGTATCTGCGAAAGAAGATGATAATGTATCTCATTTAATAGAAGTTATAAAAAAATATTTAAAAGATGATATCAAGTATTATGGTGATGATGTTATTACAAGTAGTAGTGTATCATTTATGGCTGGAGAATTAGTAAGAGAAAAATTATTACAAAATACTCAAGAGGAAATTCCTCATTCTATTACATGTCATTGTACTAATATTGAATATAAAAAAGATATTGTAAATATAAATGTTGATATAATTGTTGATAAACCAGGAATCAAAAAAATCATTATAGGTGCTGGTGGTGATATGCTAAAGAAAATTGGCTCACTTGCTCGTAAAGACCTAGAAGAAATGGTTGGCAAAAAAGTTTATTTAGAATTATATGTTAAAGTTGTAGAAAACTGGAAAGATAAAGAAAGATATTTAAAAGAATTAGGTTTCTTTGATTATGAATAAAATTTTTAACACCTTCCCATTATAGTAATAGGAAGGTGATTTTAATGAATAAAAAGGAAGCATGGGAAAAATTTAAAAATAGTGGTAAAGTAGAAGATTATTTAAATTATAAAAAATGTAAATAAATGTGGTGGTAATGTGTTAACTAATGTAGAAGGAATTATTTTAAGTGTTACGCCTTTTGGTGAAACATCAAAAATAATTAATGTATTTACTAAAGATTATGGTATTATAGGAATTATGTGTAAGGGTGCGATGGGCATAAAGAGTAAACTTAGAAGTGTTACGCAAAATCTTACATATGGCAATTTTAATATATATTATAAAAAAGATAAGCTTTCTACACTAGTATCTGTTGATATTATTAATCCTTTAAAAAAAATAAAGGAAGATATTTTACTTATAAGTTATGCTTCATACCTAAGTGATTTAGTTAATCAAATTTTGAAACAATCAAATGATGAAGAAATATATAATGATTATATTAATTCACTTCTTAAATTAGAAGAAGGATTAAATCCAATAGTAATCACTAATATTTTAGAAGTTAAGTTATTAGATTATTTAGGAGTAGGACTTAATTTAACTTGTTGCATTTTGTGCGGCAATAAAAAAGAAATTGTTACTTTATCTAGCGAAAAAGGTGGGCTAATTTGTAAAAATTGTTATACTAACGAAAGAATTGTTCCAATAAGTCTAGTAAAAGTTTTAAATATGTATTATTTAGTAGATATAAAAAGTGTTAGTAAACTTTCGTTAAAAGAAGATGTTATAAATGAGATTAATAGATTCTTGACAAGTTATTATGATGATTACACAGGATTATATTTAAAGAGTAAAGATTTTTTAAAAACTATTCAAAAATTATGAATAGTTTTTTTGTCAAATAAATGTTTGTTTAGTTGTTATAAATATAAAAATAATTTATACTATAGTTAGGTGATAATATGGCAGATATGGTATTTAAGTATAGTGCTATGAATGGTGGTAAAACATTGAATATTTTGCAAACTGTTCATAGTTATGAAGAAAATAATTTTAAAGTTATAGTAGTAAAATCTATTAAAGATACTAAAGGTGAAGATACTATTATTTCTCGCAATGGTATGGGTAGAAAAGTAGATATATTACTTAAGGAAAATGAATCTTTATTAACAGAAGAAAATTATAAAAAATATTACACAGCGAAAGTAATTTTAGTTGATGAAGTAGAATTATTAAATGAAACTCAAATAAAAGAGTTATGGATGATAGCACATTTAATAAATGTTCCTGTATTATGTTATGGATTAAAAAGTAATTTTAAAGGTGATATATTTAGCGATGGTATAGCTCAAATTTTTGCTATAGCGGATCATATTGAAGAAATTGGTAGTAGTAGTTTATGTAGATGTGGTAAAAAAGCTATATTTAATGCGCGTAAAGAAAATGACAAGTTTACAGATGAAGGACCATGTATTGTCATTGATGATGGAACAAAAAAAGAATATGAGTATGTATCATTATGTTCAGATTGTTATTTAAAATATGTTAAAATAGGTAGCAATGAAGCTAAAAAATTAGCAAATTTAGTTGATAAAATTAAATAGTTAATATATAATTTATTGTATACAAGTGATGACGGGGTTGGAATCCCAGAGCTATATATAATGAAGCGATTCTTCTAGAATAATTAGGGTGGAACCGTGGGCATGTGCTCACCCCTATGATTTTTAGAAGTTTTTTTATTTAGGAGGAGAAAAAATATGGAAAAATTAACTATGGAAGAATTAGTAAATTATTCAAAACAATATGGATATATTTACCAAGGTAGTGAAATTTATGGAGGTTTAGCTAACGCTTGGGATTATGGACCTTTAGGAGTATTATTAAAACAAAATGTAAAGAATGCTTGGTGGCAAAAATTTATTCAAGAATGTCCTTATAATTATGGTTTAGATTCAGCAATACTTATGAACCCAAAAGTTTGGGTAGCATCAGGACATGTAGCATCATTTTCTGATCCATTAATAGATTGTAAAAATTGTAAAGCAAGACATAGAGCTGATAAATTAATTGAAGATGCAACTAATGGTGATGTTACTGGTGATGGGTTATCTAACGAAGAGTTAGTTAAATTAATTAAAGAAAAGAATATAGTTTGTCCAAAGTGTGGTAAAAATGATTTTACTGATATAAGAAAATTTAATCTATTGTTTGAAACTTATCAAGGTGTTACTGAAGATGCTAAAAACAAAGTATATTTAAGAGGGGAAACTGCCCAAGGAATATTTGTTAATTTTAAAAATGTTGAAAGAAGTATGAGAGCTAAGCTTCCGTTTGGTATTGGTCAATATGGTAAGAGTTTTAGAAACGAAATAACTCCAGGTAACTTTATTTTTAGAACAAGAGAATTTGAACAAATGGAATTAGAATTTTTCTGTAAACCAGATACTGATTTAGAATGGTTTGGTTATTGGAAAAGTTATTGTATAGATTTCTTGAAAGCATTAGGACTTAAAGAAGAAAATTTAAGATATAGAGATCACGCAAAAGAAGAGTTATCTTTTTATAGTAAAGCTACAACAGATATTGAATATAGATTTCCATTTGGTTGGGGAGAATTATGGGGAATAGCAGATCGTACAGATTATGACTTAGGTGTACATATGGAACATTCAAGTGAAGATTTAAGATATTTAGATCCAGAAACAAATGAAAAATATTTACCATATGTTATTGAACCATCAGTTGGGGTAGATAGATTAATTTTAACAATATTATCTGATGCTTATACTAAAGAAATTGTTGAAAATGAAGAAAGATTAGTATTAAAAATTCATCCAGCACTTTCTCCAGTAAAAGTAACAATTCTTCCTTTAGTAAAAAAATTCCATTCAGAAAAAGCGAATGAAGTATATCAAGCTTTAAGTAAATATTTCTATTGTAGTTATGATGAAGCAGGAAGTATTGGTAAACGTTACAGAAGAAGTGATGCGATTGGTACACCGTTCTGTATTACAATTGACGATAATACTATAAATGAAAATACTGTAACTATTAGAGATAGAGATACAATGGAACAAATAACTTTAAGTATTGATGAAGTAAAGAGTTATATTGAAAGTAAAATAGTCTTGTAAAAATTTGTTTTATTTGGTAGAATTAAAGAGTAATCTAGGGAGGATTAGTTATGGCACTTAGTAAATTAAAGAATTTATTTAGAGATGATGAAGATACTGAAGTAATTGGTACAGAAGATGAGTATTATGCTGTATCAGAAGCTGATGCATTAAAGGAAGCAGATAAAGTTGGTAATAAGATGATTTTACTTGAACCAAGAAGCTTTTCTGAAGCCCAAGCAATAGCAGATCATTTAAAAACTCGTAATAGTGTTGTTGTTAATTTAAAAAGAGTTACTTCAGCGCAAGCAAAAAGAATAATTGATTTTCTAAGTGGATGTATTTATGCCATAGGTGGTAATATGCAAAAAATTGGTGTAGGTATTTATTTATGTACTCCTAAAAACGTTAATGTTCAAGGAAAAATAACTGACGATAATGATAAAACAAAAAGTGGAGCAGAAGACGAATTAGAGTGGTAAAAGAAACGGTTGTGAGTTTATGAGAAAATTTAATAATAGTTTTCCAGGATATAATAAAAATGAAGTTAATTCTTTTGTCAAAAATGTTACAACTGAATATGAAAGTATGCTTAATAACTTAAAAACTCGAGATCAAGAGATTGATACTTTGAAGAAAGAATTAGAGCATTATAAAAATATTGAAAGTACATTAAATAGAGCAATTTTAATTGCTGAAGAATCCTCACAAAATATAAAAAAAACAGCTTTTGATGAATCTAAAGTAATAATTGAAGACGCTAAGAGAAATGCTTCAAGAATTATAAATAACGCTTTAATAAAAGCAGAAAAAGTAGAGATGGAAGCAAATAATTTAAAAAGACAAGTTGCTCAGTATAAAAGAAGATATAAGAATATTTTAGAAGAACAACTTGACCAAATAGAAAGATTAGATTTAGATAACTAAGTGTAGGTATACTACACTTTTTTACTTGTACTTTATTTCAATTAATAGTATACTTTATTTAGTAATATAATATATGGAGGATGTATGAAAGTAAGAATTATAAGCGCACTAATAGCTATTGTAATTTTAGTTCCATTTTTAATTGTTGGTGGTATTCCATTTGCAATTGTTATAGGTGCTTTAAGCGTATGGGCATATAAAGAAGTATTAGATTTAAAAAAGACACATAGTGATTTACCTGATGGTGTAAAAGTTTGTGGGTTATTTTCATTATTATATTTAGTATTAGGAAATTATGGAATTAATTCATTAGATTATGCGGTAAGTTATTCGAGAATATTATTACCATTAATTCTTTTATTAATACCAACAGTATTTTATCAAAAAGATAAATATACTACTAAAGATGCATTTCATTTACTAGGATTTGTGTATTTGTTAGGAATGATATTTAATTTAGTAATTGTTATTAGAAATATAAATATATATTTATTATTATATTTACTAAGTGTAACTATTTTTACCGATACATTTGCTTATCTAATCGGTTGTTTAATTGGTAAACATAAAATGGCTCCAACAATTAGCCCTAAAAAATCTTGGGAAGGCGCTCTTGCAGGACTTATTGGTGGTAGTGCAATAGCTACAATAATTTATTCTAATCTAGTTGGAGATTTTAGTATTAAAGTTTTAATTATTACAATGATTTTATCAGTAGTAGGACAACTTGGTGACTTAGTTTATAGTAAGATAAAAAGAGAAAATGACATTAAAGACTTTTCTAATATAATGCCAGGACATGGTGGCGTATTAGACAGACTTGATAGTTTATCATTTGTAATATTTGTTTATGTAGTAATAATATGGTTTATATAAGGAGATGATAACAACATGTGGTTTTTAACATTAATATTATTTATATTTATTTTAGGAATTATAGTTTTAGTTCATGAATTAGGTCATTTTCTGTGGGCCAAAAAATTTGGCGTTTATATTTATGAATTTTCTATTGGAATGGGGCCAGTTATTTATTCTAGAATAGGTAAAAAAGACGGAATAAAATATAATATTAGAGCGTTTCCTATTGGTGGATTTGTGTCCATGGCTGGAGAAGTTTATGAAGATGATAAAAAAATTCCTAAAGATAGATGCTTATGCAATAAACCAATTTGGCAAAGAGTAATAGTAATGGCTGCTGGAGTTATGAATAACTTTATAATGGCTATAATAATATTATTTGTAATGTCACTTATTTGGGGAAGTAATTCTTTAACTCCAAAAATTGATGCAGTAGTTGAAGGCTATCCTGCTGCTGAAGCTGGAATTGTTAAAGGTGATATAATTGTTTCAATAAATGGTCATAAAGTAAGTTCTTGGGATGAAACTCAAATAGTACTTTATTATAAAAATAATAATGAATATACAGATTTTAGAATAAAACATGAAGATGGTAGTGTTGATAATTATAAATTATCTAAAAAAGAATATGTTGCAGAAGATGGAACAAAGTCTGAAATGTTTGGTTTTGAAGTTAGCCAAGAGGAAACGATTGGTTTGTGGAGTAAGATAAAATACGCTTTTGAAAAATTTTGGGCATTAGTATCTTCGTTATGGTTAACAGTAGTAGGACTTGTAACAGGAAAGATATCGGTTGATGCTTTATCTGGACCTGTTGGAATTTTTAATGTAGTAGGACAAAGTGCTAGTTTAGGAATTTCTTATGTAATATATCTAATTGCATATTTATCAATAAATGTTGGAGTTATAAATATTCTTCCATTTCCTGCATTTGATGGTGGTAGAATTTTGTTCTTACTTATTGAAAAAATTAAGGGAAGTCCAATTAATCAAAAATTTGAGAATTGGTGTCATACAATTGGATTTATATTATTAATGATTTTAATTATTTATGTAACAATTAATGATATAATAAATTTATTTTAAGTAGGTAATAACCTGCTTTTTTATTTGTTAAATATGATATAATAAAAGTGTTCTTGTAGCTCAGTTGGATAGAGTGTATGCCTCCGACGCATAAGGCCGAGAGTTCGATTCTCTCCAAGAACACCAATTTGTAATTATTTGTGTTAATTGTATATTTAATAAAGGAGTCTGTATTTTATGAAAATGTATAACAAATTAGTAAGAGATAATATACCTGATATAATGATTAAAAATGGTGCTAAACCAGTAACAAGAATATTATCGAATGAGGAATATTTAAAGGAACTTAATAAAAAATTATTAGAAGAAGTTAATGAATATTTAGAATCTGAAGATATTATGGAAATAGCAGATATTGAAGAAGTTTTACTTGCTATTTTAAAAGGAAAACAAATATCTTTAGAAGAATTT
>JAZSOX010000017.1:0-2052 GCA_045537175.1 Bacilli bacterium | reverse complement strand
TATATAACCCCATAATTATAATAGCTATAGATACTCCCCCTACCATTTACTTCTTTTTTCTCTTTTTAATTTTTGTTTTATAAAACCATATTACAAACCCAATAAATACTAAAATTAATATTATTAATATAAAGTGAGAAGCATTATCGATAATTTGCAGTATTAAATCTTTTTTATCACAAGCAAATGCTCCAACACAAATAAGTGCTGTATTCCATATTAAACTACCAAATAAAGTGTATATAAAAAATTTTATAATTGGCATATCACTCATACCTGCTGGAATACTTATTAAACTTCTAACAATGGGAATAAATCTACAGAAGAATACTGTAATATTACCTTTTGTGTCAAACCATTTATCAGCAGATTCAATATCTGTTGGTTTGATTCTAAGCATTTTACCATATTTACTCTTCACTATTTTTATTAGAGTTTCTTTATTTAATAATTTACCAATAAAATATAGTATAAATGCTCCGATTAAAGATCCTAATGTAGATGCTATTATAACTCCTAAAATGGTTAATTTACTATCAATTGTCATAAAACCACTAAAAGTAAGTATTAATTCACTAGGAATAGGTGGAAATACATTTTCTATCATTATTAAGAAAAAAGTTCCAAAATATCCCCATTTATTCATTATTTCTATAATAAAATTTTCCATTATCTAAAATTCACCATTTATTCCTTATCCAAATTTATGTCTTCATATGATCCTAAGTCATATACATTATAACCTAATTTTTTTAATATTTCATAAGCATATTTACTTCTATTACCACTTTTACAATAAACAAAGATTAATTTATTGCTATCTAGTTCAGTTTCTTCATTTATTTCATCATATGGTATATTAATAGCTTCATTTATATGTCCACTGCTATATTCCTCTTTGGTTCTTACATCTACTATTATGTATTCATTTTCAGCCATTAATTCTTTCATTTTTTCATCATTAGTTTTTCCACATCCACATAATAATAACATTATTAATATGATTATAATTTTTTTCATAAAATACCTCACATTCGGTTCATATCTATTATACCAAATTTTTAGCACAAAAAAACTAGATATTTCTACCTAGTTAATTTACTATTGGTAGCGACGGAGGGATTCGAACCCCCGACCTGTCGGGTATGAACCGAATGCTCTAGCCAGCTGAGCTACATCGCCATCTCAAATAAGCATATTTAATATAACATAAGTTTTGAATTTTGACAACAAAAACAAGACATAATTGACAAATTTCTTAAATATAGTATAATAATTATGCAATTAATTTGGCAGTTATTTTATTTGGTTATAAAGTGTTTCTTCAAAAATAAAGTAACTTAGACTGCCTAAGTGAAATTATAGAAACTCCCTATAACTTGGATAAGATAAAAACAAATATTGTAATATATGGAAAGGAGAAATTATAATGGCAAGATATACTGGTCCAGCTTATAAAAAATCTAGAAGATTAGGATTCTCTACTCTAGAAAACGGAAAAGACTTAGCTCGTCGTCCTTATGCTCCAGGTCAACACGGAAAAGATCGTAAAAAGAAATCTAGCGAATATGGTGTTCAATTACAAGAAAAACAAAAAGTTAGATTTATGTATGGTCTTACTGAAAAACAATTCCATAAAGTTTTTGATAAAGCTCAAAAAATGCAAGGAATTGCTGGTGAAAACCTACTTATGTTACTTGAATCTAGACTTGATAATTTAGTTTATCGTTTAGGTATGGCTAGAACTCGTCGTGGAGCTCGTCAAGTTGTTAACCATGGACATATTTTAGTTAATGGTAAAAAAGTTGACATTCCTTCATACAGAGTTATGCCTGGAGATGTTGTAAGCGTTAAAGAAAATTCATTAAATCATCCAGCTATTATTGCATCTTTAGAAGATAAAGCAGCAGTTCCTGCTTACTTAGAATTTGATGCTAAAAAACTTACTGGTAAATATGTAAGATTACCTGAAAGAAGCGAATTAAATAGCGAAATTAATGAACAATTAATCGTTGAATTCTACAACAGATAATAAGTAATTTAAAAAGATAC
>JAZSOX010000027.1:0-4014 GCA_045537175.1 Bacilli bacterium | reverse complement strand
TAACCATCATAAGTTATTTCAGAAATTAAAAAAGTATTAGGTATGCCTACACAAAATCCTTTTAACGGAAAAACATATTTTGTTATACCTAATTCTTTTAATTTATTTATATCTTCTAAGTTGTTAATTGTAATTAAAATCTTATTTTTCATCTTTCCATGTACTTACAGAAAGTCCATCGCCAATATCATAAAATTTAGTATCAAATTCTTCATTTTCTTTTAAGAAATCTATATAATTTTCAATTTTTTGTACTAAACCTTTTAAATTTTTACTTTCAATTTTATCAGATTTACCAACATAACCATGAAATTTTAAATTGTCAGTAATTATGGCACCATCTTCTCTTAAGAAATATTTATATTTTTCAAAAAATCTTTCATATTGTCCTTTCGCAGCATCGATGAAAATTAAATCATATTTTAAATCTTCTGATAAATTTACATCTAACGCATCTTGAAATACTACATTAATCTTTTTGTCTAAACCACATTTCTTAACATTTTTTAGACATTCCATATACCTTTCTTCATCACGTTCAATTGTTGTAACAAATGCATCATTTGTAGCACTTGCCATAAGGATTGCAGAATACCCGATAGCTGATCCTATTTCTAAAATATTTTTTACATTATTATCTTTAATATATTTCATAATAAATGCAATAGATTTTTTTTCAATTATAGGAACATTCTTCTCCTGGGCATAATCTTCCATTTCTAATATTAATTCTTTCATATTACCACCTAACCATATATTTGAATTAAATTTTGAAACTCACTATAAGTTTTAGCAAAATGTAATTTGCCTGTTTTTATATCAGCATAGAAATATACATAATCTGTATCACTTGGGTTTAACGCCGCTTTTATTGAAGCTTCGCTTGGATTGCATATTGGTCCAACTGGCAAACCTAAAAATGCAGTTCTCCTTGTATTATATGCATTTTCACTTTCTAAGTCACTCTTCGTTAAAGTTTCACTCAATGCCTTTTGAACACCATAATATGTTGTTACATCCATTCCTAAACTCATATTAATTGATAATCTTTTATATATAACTTGACTAGCTATGCTTCTATCTTCAGGAACCATCGTTTCGTTTTCAATTATACTTGCCATAGTAAGTATTTCATGAATATTATAAGGAGAGTTCTCCAAAGAAGTACTATAATTATCTAATACATTTTGAGTTTTATCAAGCATTTTTTCAATTATTGTCTTTATACTAGCATCTTTATAAAATTCATATGTTGCTGGAAATAAGTAGCCTTCTAATGGATAATAAATACTGCTATTTAAAATATTATCATCTAAAAAGTTATATTCATTGATTAATTCTTTTAAATAATTACTATCATTTAATACTTTTAAAATATCATCTTCACTATATCCAAATTTATCGCTTATAGTCTTAACATAATCAGTTAATCTTTTTCCTTCAATAAATGTAACTGTTATAGTATCATTTATTACTCTGCCACCACTAAGAATCTCAAAAATTTCTTTTGTATCATAATTTCTGTCTAATTCATATGTCCCAGCTTGAATTATGATGTCACTATTAAGTTTTACGTATATCATAGTAGATATTTTACTCTTCAAAAGTCTAGCTTCATACAAATTATTAATTACATTCTTTGTGCTTGTACCAGATTCAACTTTAAAATTTACTTTTTCTCTTTTTGTGCTAACACTTGTAAGACCATAAAAATATAAACCTACCATTAATAAAATAACTGCTAATATTCCTATCACAACTAAAATAATTCCTTTTTTCTTCATACCATCACTTCTAACCTTTTAATTTTTCTATCATGTTATTTACAAACTCATACTCTTTATCATTTAATACTTTTAATTTTTCTTTTTCAAATCTACCACCATAAATATTTTCAGTAAGTGGATCTTTATAAATAATATATTTTTTGTTATTTTTATCCAATTCAAATAATATATCAAAACTTCTCTCTATACCTTTATTATTCTTTAATATCATTTTGACACCTTTTTAAATAACTTTCTAATATTATACAAGCTGCAATACTATCTATTTTACTTTTAGTATTTCTAACATTATCATTATTTAAATGAACTATATCTTCTGCAGTCTTGGTTGTAAGTCTTTCATCAACTAATTCCACTAGTATGTTTTCTTTTTCTAACATACTTTTAAACTGCATACTTCTATTACCAGCGAATCCAATACTCCCATCCATATTTTTTGGAAGTCCCAATACTACTAATTTAATATCATAATCTCTAACGATTTTTTTTACTTCGTTTAACGCAGAACAATAATCTTCAAATTTAAATTTTAAAACTTTTAAAGGACTTACTAGAGTATTTGTTTTATCTGTTACACTTATTCCTAAAGTCTTAGTACCTAAATCTAAACCTAAATATCTCATTTTACCTTCCTTGATAATTATGAATTAAAGCAAGTAGCACTTCTTCTCTTTTTAAAGATTTTACTTTTTCTCTTGCACCTTCATAGTTTGATATATATGTGGGATCTCCAGTCATTAAATATCCTACCAATTGATTTTCGGCCTTATATCCTTTTCTATTTAATAATTCAATTACTTCATTTAAAGTAAGCAGAATCATTTCTTGCCTTAAAGCTGCAACATTAAAAATACTAGTTCTGTCCATATTAAATTACCTCATCGCTTCTTTAATAATTTTATCAAATAACAGATTTCATTTCAATATTAACCAAAAATTACTAAAAAAAGAAAAACTTGCATCAAGCAAGCATTTTCAAAATATATGTATTATTTCAAAATATGTAATTTTCTTTCTGGTACTATAAATCCAGTTAAAATCGGATTTTTATTAATTACGGTATCAATAAAATGCAATAAAAATTCATCATATTGTTCTTTTGTTAACTCGTCCATTTTAGAATATAACGTTTTAATAGCATACGACATATTACCAATGTGTCCATTTGTTTTTTGAATCATTAATGCAATAGTTTCATCTTTAAGCACTAACGAAATCGGCATTCTATATTTAGCATCTCCTAATAGAAACATTTCTCTTAAATTCATTCTATCTATTAATTCTTTTACGACTTCGACATCTTTAGAGTAATCAACTAAAACTAAATCATTATTTTCACTTAATTCGTTTTGTATTTCTTTGCTTGCAACTACATTTTTATCAGATATTGTTGCAAGTAATCCTACATATTGGGATAATACATTGTATAAATATTTTTGATATGTTGGACTTGAATAACCAATTGAGTCAAAATCATCTATTGCAAGCGTTATTGTTTTATAATCCAATATTCTAGTAGCAATGCTCATAAATTCTTCAAGTAATATTTCTGGATGTTTTAATAATATTGGATCTATTTTTTCTGGTTTTTTATTATAATTTCCGATTAAATATATCCAATTAACTTTTCTATAAATAACATCAACTCTACTTTCAAGCCCTGCAAAATATTCTATATATTTCTGAGGTTGTTTTTGTTTAACAAATAACAACATCTTTTGTACTATTAAACATGTTTGAAATATTCTTATCAATTCAGAATCTGGAATTGGCACAAATTCACCATATCTAACAGTACCATCAATTAATGCGTGTTCAGGATTATCATAGTTTCTTAAGTATTCACTTAATACCACTGATTTTCCACAAGATATATCTCCTACTAAAAATACATTGTTTTTCTTTTTACTCTTTATTTCTTCAATAACCTTATTTACTGGTTCTAAGCTTATCTGCCTGTATTTTTCTTCTGGTTTAATTACCATAAATCTTCTCTCTTTTCTGTGAACATTATTATAATCCACAAAATTTAAATAGTAAATATTATTTTAATAAAAACGATAAATATTGAAATACATATGGAGATGCAAAATAAAGTATTATATTAATTATCAAAACAAACAAAATTATATATAAACTATTTTTAAAATTTACTGTTAATTTATCAAAAATAATTTCATCTTTTTTATATATAAATACTCCGATAATTAATCTTCCGATATTAATA
>JAZSOX010000092.1:0-7568 GCA_045537175.1 Bacilli bacterium | reverse complement strand
CATAATTATTTTGATTATAGAGATTTAACTAAATTTGATTTAGAAAAAATAAATGAAGTAGTTAAATTAATTAATTTAGAAATGCCTAATGGAACTAGATATATACCTAAATATAATAAAGAAATAGATTCATTTAATTTTTTATATAATTTATGCGTTAAAGGATTAAGCAAAAGATTAAGTGGGAATATTACTAAGGAATATGAAGAAAGATTAAAATATGAATTATCAGTTATTAAAAAGATGGGATTTGTAGATTACTTTTTAATAGTTTATGATTATGTTTTGTATGCTAAAAAGAATAATATTTTAGTAGGCCCAGGAAGAGGTAGTGCTGCTGGTTCTTTAGTTAGTTATGTAATCGGGATAACTGATATAGATCCAATAAAATATGATTTGTTATTTGAACGTTTTTTAAATTATGAAAGAGTAACAATGCCAGATATAGATATTGATTTTGATAATACAAAAAGAGATAATGTTATAAATTATGTAAAAGAAAAATATGGTAAAGATGCTGTATCTGGCGGAATGACTTTTGCAACATTAAAAACAAGATTAGTATTAAGAGAAATAGGTAAAATATTAAAAATAGATGACAGAGTATTAAATAAGTTTTTAAAAGTTTTAAATAAAGATTTAAACTTAAAAAGCAATTTGGAACAAAAAATAGTTAAAGATTATTTAAATAGTTATAAAGAATTAAAAGATTTATATAGTATATGTTTAAAATTAGAAGGTTTAAAGAAAAATATTAGTACTCATGCTGCAGGAATTGTTATCGGGGATAGATGTCTAGATGAAATAATACCAATGTATAAACAAGGAGAAGTTTATTTAACTGGTGTTGGTATGGAATATTTAGAAGATTTAGGACTTTTAAAAATGGATTTTCTTGCTTTAAAGAATTTAAGTATCATTAGTAATATTATAAATAAAATACCTAACTTTAATATTAATAGTATTCCATTAGATGATAAAGAAGTTTATGAATTATTTAGTAAAGCTGAAACAGATGGAATATTTCAATTTGAAACAAATTCTTTTAAGAGTATGTTAACAAAATATAAACCACAGAATTTTTCTGAATTAGTAGCAAGCATTGCGTTAGTAAGGCCTGGACCTAGTCAAGAATTAGAAACTTATATAAAAAGAAAAAATGGTTTAGAAAAAATAACTTATTATCATGAGTCTTTGGAAGATATTTTAAAAGATACTTATGGTGTAATTGTTTATCAAGAACAAGTTATTAACATTTTAGTTAAAATGGCCAAATTTAGTTATGCTGAAGCTGATAATATAAGAAGAGCAATGTCTAAAAAGAAAGAAGACATTTTATTAAAAGAAAAGGATAACTTTATTAGAAGAAGTATATTAAATGGTTATGATGAAATACTAGCAAAAAATATTTTTGAACATATTTTAAAATTTGCCTCTTACGGGTTTAATAAGGCTCACTCAGTTTCTTATGCGCTTGTTTCTTATCAAATGGCATATTTAAAAGTACATTATAAATCATTATTTATATTTGAATTATTAAATGGTGTAATTGGTAGTGAAGAAAAAGTTAAATCTTATTTAGGAGAATTAAAAAAAGATAAATTAAAAATATATCCAGTAAGTATTAATTATTCAGATAATAATTTTGTATTAAATAATAAGGTGGTATTTTTACCATTTAAATTAATAAAAAATATAAGAACGGAACTTATTAATAATTTAGTTAGTGAAAGAAATGAAAATGGTGTATTTAAAGATGTATTTGATTTCTTTAAAAGAACTAGTAAAAAAGTTACTAAAAATGAATATATAATGCTTATTAATGCTGGTGTATTAAATGAATTTAAAATTAATATTAAGACTTTAATCAATAATTTAGATAATCTAATTAATTATGGTAATTTATATAATGATTTAGGAGAGTATGCATTAATTCCGGAATTAGATAGTTTTCCTGAATATGACAAAGACATTTTAAGACAAAATGAAATTAATAGTTATGGTTTTTTTATAACAAATCATCCTGCAAGTAAATATTCCGATAAAGAAGTAATGAAATTAGAAAAAGTTAAAGATAATGTTTTCAAAAATGTAGTGTGTTATGTTATGATAGATAATGTAAAAAGGATAAAGACTAAAAAGAATGAAGATATGGCATTTATAAGTGCCAGTGATGAAACAGATAAGTGTGATTTTACAGTGTTTCCTAAAAACTTTTATTTATTACAAAACATAGGTAAAAATGATATGATAAAAGTATGGGGAAGTGTTACTAAAAGATTTGACAAATATAGTATTATTATTAATAATATTTTAGAGGAGTAAACAACATGGAAGAATTAAAAAGATTTTTAAATAGTATCAATTTTGAATGGACTGAAGAATTACAAAATACTGAAATACTAAAAGTGGTTTTAAATAGAGAATCTAGAGTTTATAATGTCTATTTAAAAAGTAAAAATGTACTTAGTTATGAATTAGTTACAAATCTTTTTAATCATGCCAAAAAAGGTATTAATGGTAAAGAAAAGTGTTATATTGAAATGGTTTATGAAAATATTAATACTGAAGATTTAGAAAAATATATAAAGTCTATTTTAAATTCTGTTGTTTTTGAACATCCTTCATTAATGGGACTTGAAAATAGTTTTGTTAAAGAAGAAGATTATACAATTTATTTAGAAGTTGGTAGTGATGCCGAAGTTAAAGCTTTAGAAAATTATAAAAAAGAAATAATTTCTAATTTGGAAAATTATGGAATAGGAAAGTTTGAAGTATGTGTATCTATAAATGAACAAATAAAGGAAGATATTCAAAAAGAAATTGAAGCATCAAAAGAAATAAAAGTTGAAAAGAAAGAAGAAAGTCCTGTTATTTTTGGATTTCACAAAGATGGGGAAGTTACTCAAATAAAAAACATTATGGGTGAACAAAAAGGAATAATTATCGAAGGATATATTTTCGGTATTGATAATAGCGAGAGAAAAGGACAAAAAGCCACTGCCTACATTATTAATCTAAAAGTTAGTGATAAAACTGATAGTTTCTTAGTTAAATTTGTTAGATTTAAAGAAGAAGAATATAAACAAATATTAAAAGGAATTAAAGTTGGTAAGTGGTTCCGTATTGTTGGAAATGTTGAAATGGATAACTATTTAAGACAAATGGTTTTAAATGGAAGAAGCATTGAAGCTATTAAAAGCAAAGATATAGCAGTAACTGATAATTCAGAAGAAAAAAGAGTAGAACTTCATACTCATACAATGATGAGTTCAATGGATGGTGTTATTGATGCTAAAAAATTAGTAAAGCATGCAAAAAGTTTAGGGCATAAAGCTGTAGCAGTTACTGATCATGATTGTCTTCAATCGTATCCGGATTTATATCATGCAGTATGCGATATGAATTATGGTGTGGAAAACGAAGAAGATAAATTCAAAGTTATTTATGGTGCTGAAATGAGTATTGTAAATAATGATAATGATTTAATTTATAATTTAAAAGATTATGATTTATTAAATCAAGAATTTGTTGTATTCGATACAGAAACTACTGGTTTTACTCCATATAATGATCAAATAATAGAAATTGGTGCTGTTAAGATTAAGAATGGAGAAATAATTGATAGATTTGATGAACTTATTAATCCAGGAAGAAAGTTACCAGATAAAATTGTAGAACTTACTAATATAACCGATGAAATGTTAGAAGGTAAAGATACTGAAGAAAATGTAACAAAAAGATTCAAGGAATATATTGGCGATTTACCAATGGTTGCTCATAATGCTAAATTTGATATTGGCTTTATAAGTGCTGCGTATAATAAATATAATTTAGGTGAATTTACAAATACAGTACTTGATACAATGAGTATGGCAAGAATGCTTTATCCAAATTGGAAGAATCATAAATTATCAACACTTGTTAAACAATTGGAAGTTCCATGGGATGAAGATGCACACCATAGAGCAGATTACGATAGTGAAGGTACTGCAATAGGGTTTTATAAAATGTGTAAAACTTTATATAATCGTAATATTGAAACAACTAAAAAGTTATATGATTCAGTAGATTTAGAAGAATTACTTAAATTTAGTAGACCTTTTCATATGTCTGTATTAGTAAAAAATAGGGTGGGACTTAAAAATTTATTTAAAATAATTAGTTTTGCAAATACTAAATATTTATTTAAAGGTGATCAACCAAAATTACCAAGAGAAGAACTTAATTCTCATCGAGAAGGACTACTTTTTGGTTCCGGTTGTGTCAATGGTGAAATATTTGAAGCTGCATTTACTAAAGAAGATGAAGAGCTTGCTAAAATGATGCAATATTACGATTATATTGAAGTTCAGCCCCCTGAAGTATATTCTTATCTTGTAGATATGGAATCTAGTCCAATTAAATCTTTGGCAGATATTTATACTCATATTAAGAAAATTGTTAGAGTAGCAGAAGAAGCTGGTGTAATGGTTTGTGCTACAAGTGATGCTCACCACTTAACTAGAGAAGATAAAATTTATCGTGATATAATTGCTGCTCAAAGGTCAAATGGTAAATTACATCCGCTGAATAGAAGAGGAATAACTATTCCTGATATGCATTTTTATACTACAGATGAAATGCTTGAAGCATTCTCATTCTTAGGTAGTGAAAAAGCTAGAGAAATAGTTATTGCAAATACAAATAAAATTTCTGATGAATGTGAAATAGTAGAAGTAATTATTGAAACTGGTGGAGTACCATTTTCACCAAAAATTGAAAATTCAGCTCAAATAGTTGAAGATATGGTTTATGAAAAGGCTAAAGAGTGGTATGGGGATCCGCTACCAGAAAATATTAAGGAAAGAATTGAACAGGAATTAAAAGGAATTATTGGCGGTGGATTTGATGTTATTTATTTAATTGCTCAAAAATTAGTAAAAAAGAGTAATGATGATGGATTTTTAGTTGGATCTCGTGGTTCAGTAGGTTCATCTTTTGTTGCTACTATGATGGGAATTACAGAAGTTAATCCACTTCCTTCGCATTATCGTTGTCCAAAATGTAAACATAGTATTTTTAAAAATGATCAAGGTGAAGATTTAGCTATTGAATATGGTATTGGATTTGATCTTCCAGATAAAGATTGTCCTATGTGTGGAAGTAAAATGATTAAAGATGGTGAAGATATGCCATTTGCAACATTCTTGGGATTTAATGCTGATAAAGTTCCTGATATTGACTTAAACTTCTCAGATTTAAACCAAGCTGCAGCTCATGAATATACAAAAGTATTATTCGGTGAAGATAATGTTTATCGTGCTGGTACTATTGGTACAGTAGCAGAAAAAACAGCTTTTGGTTTTGTTAAAGGTTATTGTGAAGATAAAAATATTATAATGCGTGGTATTGAAGTTGAAAGGCTCGCTGCAGGTTGTGTTGGAGTAAAAAGAACTACAGGTCAACATCCTGGAGGTATTGTAGTTATACCTGGGTATATGGATGTTTATGATTTTACGCCATATCAATATCCAGCAGAAGATGTTGATGCAGCATGGAGAACAACTCATTTCGATTACCATGCAATTGATCAAGATGTATTAAAATTAGATATTTTAGGGCATACTGATCCAACGCAACTTCGTATGTTACAGGATTTAACTGGAATTGATGTTAAAACAGTTCCTTTCGATGATAAAGCTACCATGGGATTATTCTTATCACCTGAACCTTTAGGAGTTACTAAAGAACAAATAATGAATGATACAGGTACTTTGGGTGTTCCAGAATTTGGTACAAATTTTACAATAGGAATGCTTAGAGATACTAAGCCAACAACTTTTGGAGAACTTATTAAAATATCTGGTTTATCTCATGGTACAGATGTATGGCTTGGTAATGCTCAAGAGTTAATCAAAAAAGGTGTAGTACCATTTAAAGAAGTTATTGGATGTCGTGATGACATAATGGTATTCTTAATTCAATGTGGTATGGAACCTTTAAAAGCTTTTAAAATCATGGAATTTGTAAGAAAGGGTAAAGCTAGTAAAGATCCAGAAGGCTGGGCTAAACACAAAGAAACAATGGAAGCTGCTGGTATACCTGATTGGTATATTGGATCATGTGAAAAGATTAAATATATGTTCCCTAAAGCACATGCTTCTGCATATGTTATGAGTGCATTTAGAATAGCTTGGTTTAAGGTTCATCGTCCTGCTGAATATTATGCTTCATATTTTTCAACTCGATTTGATGATTTTGAAATTGAAACGATGATAAAAGGATATGATGCAATTAAAGCAAGAATTAATGATATTATTGGCAAAGGATTTGAGGCAACTAGTAAAGAAACAAGTTTGCTTGAAACTTTGAAATTAGCACTCGAAGCAACAGCAAGAGGATTCAAATTTGGAAATATTGATGTTGAAAAGAGCCTTGCAAAAAATTATGTTATTGCAGATGATGGAAAGACTTTAATATCGCCATTTAGAACACTTGATGGATTAGGAGATGCAGTAGCTAATCAAATAGTGGAAGAAAGAAATAAGAAACCATACTACTGTATTGAAGACTTCCAAAACAGAGGTAAAGTTAATACTTCGACAATGGATAAATTAAGAAATTTAGGAGTATTTAATGGTATGCCTGAATCAGCACAATTAAGTTTGTTTTAAAATAAACGTTTTATAAACGTATATTTTTTTTAAATCTTATTATAATAATAAAAGGTGATTATATGAATTATCAAACTGCAATATCTTTTGGGCTTGTTCATATACCGGTTGTTATGAATTCAGCAATAAGAAATAATGATATATCTTTTAATATGTTGCATAAAAAATGTGGTGAAAAGTTAGAATATATTAGATATTGTCCTCATTGTAAAACTAAAGTTAAAAGCGAAGAAATAGAAAAAGGATATGAATATACAGATGATAATTATATTACTTTTACTGATAGTGATTTTGATAAATTAAAAAGTGATAATGATAAAGTAATAGAAATAATATCTTTTGTAGATATTCACGAAATTGACCCAGTTTATTATGACAAAAGTTATACACTTACATCAAATAAAAGTACAAAGTCGTTTAATTTATTTAAGGAAGCTTTAAGAAAAAGCAAAAAAGTTGCTATTGCTAAAACATATATGCGTAATAAAGCGTATTATGTTGTAATTAGGTTTGGTTATGAAAATATAATAATGGATACTCTTTATTATGAAGAAGAGATAAAATTGCAAAAAGAAAAGATAAAAAAAGAATTTAGTGATAAAGAGCTTAAGACTGCAATTGACTTAATTGAAGCAATGAGTGATGAGTTTAAACCAGAAGAATATATAGATGAATACCAAACAAGACTGAGAAAAGCGATTGATAAAAAAATAAATGGAAAAGAAATAAAACCATATAAGAAGAAAAAACAAAAAAGTATTAGTGATTTAATGACTGCATTAGAAGAATCATTGAAGGAACAAAAAAATGGAAAAAAATAAATTTTTAAAGTTAAAGCCAATGTTGCTTCATGAAATTTTTAAACCATTTAATAGTAAAGACTATATATATGAAATTAAATTTGATGGTATA
>JAZSOX010000038.1:0-2430 GCA_045537175.1 Bacilli bacterium | reverse complement strand
AGAAAAAATATGTAAATGAATTTGTAAAAAAAGTCAGTGATATTCATTACATTATAAGTATTAATGGTCATAATTATTATTTTAAAAAATTAAAAAACCCATATACTGAATTATTAGCTTATGAAGTAGCAGCTTTCCTGGGTTTAAAATCTGTATCATATGATTTAGCAATATTTCAAAATATGTATGGTGTTATATCGGAAGATTTTAAAGATAAAAATTGTAAATATGTTTCTGGCCAAGATATTTTATTTGAATATTCTAGAAGTCCAAGATGTATGACATATTTAGAAAATATGGGACTAGAGCAAACTGAAGTAAATGATTATCCTAATAATGCTCCCTATTCCTATAATATAAATAATTTAGAAATTATATGGCAAGCAATCGAATATAAATATAAACAATTAGGAATTAATATTGATATGGAAAAAATTATGAACGATTTGATATTAATATTTATATTTAATATATTAGTGATGCAAAATGATGGGATGTCTCAAAATTGGGTGTTAGAAGAAAGTGCTTATGGAGTAAATGTGGGTCTTCTTTACGATAATGCTGAAGCATTTAAATTTGTCGAAGGCAAACATTCTCCTCAATGTAATTTTAGTACTAATTTTAATGATGTAGGTTTAGGTACCTATGCCATATTAGAAGAATTTTTAAAAGTATCTGATAAAGTATATGTTGATTTATTTAAAGAAAAATTTAATATGTTAACAGAAGATGTTTTTTTGAAATTAATTCAAAGAGTAGAATATAAAATTGAATGTTCTATTCCAAGTGAAATAAAAACATATTATCTAGAAATGTTTAAAGTGAATAGAGAAAATATAAAACAAGTTTTAAGCAAATTTGATAAAAGTAGAATTTAGAAGTGTAAAATGTAGTTAACCCTGAGAATCCAATAGTAAATTTTTAGGGTTTTTGATATAATAGATTTGAGTTGGTGATTATAATGGCAAAAACAAGAAGTGAATTAAGAGAAAAATGTATGATTATTTTATATCAATGGGATTTATTTAAAAAAAGTGATACAAATACAACTATTGATGAAATAATAAATAATAATATAGAAATAGAAAATGATTTTGTAAAAGATGTAGTATATGGTGTAGTTACTCATCAAGTTGAAATAGATGAGCTTGCTAATAAATATATGAATGATTGGAGTATTGATAGACTAGATAAAACTGGTGCATCAATTTTAAGAATGGCTATATTTGAATTAAAATATACTGAAACACCAGAAATAGTAGTAATTAATGAAGCAATTGAACTTGCTAAAAAGTATAGTGATGATAGTGTTAGAAAAATAATTAATGCAGTACTTGATAAATTAATAAAAGAATAAGAGGAATTATGGATAATAAGTATAAGACAATAACCGAATTAAATAATTATATTAAATTAATATTAGATAATGATAATAATTTAAATTTAGTTTATTTAAAAGGTGAAATTTCTAACTTTAAAAATCATACTAGGGGGCACTTATACTTTACTTTAAAAGATGAAACATCAAGATTGGCTGCAGTAATGTTTGCAAGTAATACAAAAGGATTACAATTTGTACCAGAAGATGGTATGAATGTTTTAGTAACTGGTAGAATATCAGCATACCCAGCAAGCGGTAGTTATCAAATATATGTAGAGGCTATGGAACTTGATGGTGTTGGTAATTTATATATTGAATTTGAAAAATTAAAAGAAAAATTATTTAAAGAAGGTTTATTTAATAAAGAACACAAGAAACCTATTCCCAGGTTTCCTGAGCGAATTGGAGTAATTACTGCTGATACAGGAGCTGCTGTAAGAGACATAATGAGTACTATTAAAAGACGCTATCCTTTATGCGAAATTGTTTTATTTCCAACACTTGTACAAGGAGAATTTGCAGCTCCTAATATAGTTAGACAAATTGAAGTAGCAGATAATTATGATTGTGATATATTAATAGTAGGTCGTGGTGGAGGATCAATTGAAGATCTTTGGGCATTTAACGAAGAAATAGTAGCAAGAGCTATATATAATGCTCAAACACCAGTAATTAGTGCTGTTGGGCATGAGCCAGATTTTACAATAGCTGATTTTGTTGCGGATTTACGAGCTCCAACTCCTACTGGAGCAGCTGAAATGGCTGTTCCAACAGTTAAGGACATTAATAATTTATTAAATCAATATAAAATAAGACTTAATAAAAATATAAAAACATTAGTTAATACAAAATTTATTGAGTTATATAATCTAAAAAATTCATTTATATTAAAAAATCCAATGAGTTTATATGAAATTAAAGAACAAAAACTAGATAAGTTAATAGATAATTTGAATAGAAATATAACTAATATTTTATCTAATAAAAAACATAGTTTAGAAATAGACAAAAATAAATTAAAAGTTATTAATCCGATTAATTTGATTAAT
>JAZSOX010000024.1:0-6639 GCA_045537175.1 Bacilli bacterium | reverse complement strand
CTTCTATTAAAAATATTAAGTATAAACTTGTAGTGTATTTTACTTTAAAAGCACATACTTCATACAAAGAAACTAATAAATCTGATACACATACAATAACACTTTCTTTATCTTTAGGTTTATTTTCCTTAAAATATTTTTTATCATCTTCTTTCATAAAAGGTGATAATCTCTTTAATAAAGCATGATGATACATGTGACTTTCTATAATACCAGCTTCTTTATCATTAATTAAAAAATATTTTTTTGCATTAGCTGAACTTGTTTTGGGATGTTTTAAATAATCGTTTTCCTCTTTTGAAGTTCTGCTTCCATAAAAGAAATCGTGTAAAAGCCCAGCTCTTGTAGCTTCTTTACTATTTCCTTTAAATAATTTAGTAAATAAGAAACTTAAATATGACACTCTTTTACAATGATCATATTTATTTGTACCATGATGTACATCGTTTTTTAAAACTAAAAAATTATCATTATTTAATATATCTTCAGAAAATTCTTTATATTCTTTATTTAAACTCATTTATAATCCTCTTTACTCATTCACTAATAAAATATATTAGCGACTTATTAAGTATATCACATTTTATGAAAAAATACTAGATACACTCATAATACATAAACCATTTAAATAATATTTTTTATCTTCCTGGCGCTTCTCTATTATATTCTAAATCCCACAACATTTTTGGAATAAGCACAACCACCAATTCTGCCAAATTTCTTTCTGAATCTATAGAAACATTTAAAACTTTAACTAAACTTCCAGAATTTAATAGATACTCTTTTTGATTTGGAGAATATGACAAATTATCATCTATTAATAATATACCATCAGCACTTTCACTTGGAATTAAATATTTTATTTCAACATTGTATGTTTTTCCATTTTCCAATGTTTTATTAAAATAACTAGTTTCTTTATTAACTGACGTACTTGTAAAACCTTCTTCATACATATATTTTCCTTTTAAAGAAATTAAATCTTCTAACTGAGATATTCCATACTTTTTAAAAACATTTAATTCAACACCACGATATGTACAAAAATCTAAATCTAACGGAGGAAATTTGTTAACAAGTTCATTTAATTTTTTTATTAACTCAAAATACTTTATTTTTATTTCGTCATTTAACATTCCATTTTCTTCATAAGTCCAATTATTTCGAAGAATAGCATTTATATTTTTAAAATTATACCCTGTATAACTTCTTAATATTAATAATTCTTCTTCAGTTAAATTATCTATATAATTTTTAACTACTATATCAAGTTCACTTAAGTTTTCAACATTAGAAAAAACTCTTTCTAATATTTCTATAACATACAAATCAATTGCTTGTAATTTTTCTGCACCTATCATTCTAAGTACACTATTAGTAACTCTATTCTCACCTTGCATAAAATCATCCAATACTATCTACAAATTTATTATAACAAAAAAAATGAACTAAACATAGTTCATTTTAATTTGTTAGTCAGTAGCTAAATCTAAATATACATCACAAGTTTGTTTTTCTGTAGCTTCTATATTAATATAACCATCTACATAAGTAATAGTTGTTCCAGTATTATTACCACTTGTATCATAACAAGCACTTGTTTTTGTTGTAGATAATGTATAAACTTTATTAGCCGGAATTGATTCAACTTGGTTATATACAGAACTTCCTACAGCAGACTGTACAAAAACGTTAGCTATGATATCTGCAGAACCAACACTATCAAAATACGCATAACATGTATTTTTAGTAGAAGTTGATACAACAAATCGTTTGGTTTCAGAAACGTATTCTAAACTGCTTATCGAATCTGGATTTTCACAATAGTATCCTACATATTCATACCCATAAGCAGGAATTGATTCAATCATACTATAATTTTGACTGTTATAAGTATAAGTTCCTGCTGAATCTTCTTTCATTATATATATATTAATATCACTTTCAGAAATCTGATCAAAATAAAATTTACAAGTTACTTTTTGATCGCTAGTTAAAGAAAAAACTTTATTTTCTTCATTATATGAATAATAACAATTTCCAGAAGTTCCTTGACTACAAGTGATTGTACATTTTGTTAATGTATCATTGAAGGAATAACCAATTGCAGGCACAGCATAAGATCTAACGTATATTCCTTGGTCATTTTCTTTATAAATTATTAAATTGATATCTCCATCACCTGTATCAAAATCGCCAATTGAATTAGCTAATATACTTATTGAGGCTGAGTCATTATAATAAGCATATGCTGCTTGAAATCCAAAAATTAAGACAAAGGCAAAAAAACTTATTATTCCTAATAAGTAGGCTTTTCTTTTCTTTGGTAATTTTTTTAATATAATACCTTTACTAGCCATTCAACTGCCTCTTTCAACTCTAACAAAAATAAACCAAAAGTTTAATATACCGATTTAATATCGCGAAAATTATCGTTATATCAAACTATTCTATCTATTATGATTATATTATATCAAAAAAAATTTGTAAAGTTTTTTTATAAACCTGTGTACAACTTGACAAAAAAAAATAATCATTTATTATTGATTATTTCTATTAACTCAGATACGCTTTTTACTCTAGGTAATTTTAGTTTTTGAAGGCTATTAGACGAATTTTCCATAATATATCCATTAAAATAACTTAACATTTCATAATCTGTATCTCCATCACCAATAGTGTATACATTATTTTTATTTATATTTTCTAGTTTCATTACTTTTAAAATTGCATTCTTTTTATTGGCAAAATTACTTACAATTTCTATAGCTGTTCTATCACTTACCAAAAAAAAATTTAAATGTTTTGAATATTTTTCATTAACAATATTATATATCTCTAATGCATACTCTGAACTTGGATATTTTATATGTATTTTAGTCAAATCGTCATGTTCAATATTTAATCTACTTTCTTTTTTTGAACAAGTAAAAATTTTTTCTGAATTTTCTATTTTTAAATCTTTTATTAATTCATTTTTTACATCATTTTCAATTTCAACATTATATATTATTTCATCATTTTTTATAATAGTTGCTCCATGATTTAAAATAACATATTCACTTTTTATATTATATTTATCTTTCTTTTTATTATAGTCAAAATAAGATCTTCCAGTAGCAATCATAAAAATCATCTCATCAGAATACTTTTCAACTAGCTTAATATTTTTTATAATATCTTCATCGCTAATATAAAATGTATCATCATAATCACTAACTAACATTTTTTTCATTGCTAAATCATCCTTCAAATAAATTATATCATCTTTTTTTTAATAAAAAAATGCAATATATTATGCATTTTATTTTAAAAACTTTTTTAATTCCTTAATTTGTTTTTTAGCATCGTTAATTCCCAAATCATAAACTTCTTGTAATTTATTTTCATCTTTTTCTAATCTACTAATATTTAAATTACAAGATGGTCTAATAACAAAAATTTCTTTTTTATTTTCTAAATCAATTATCTTTTCAAGACTATTATTATAATTTGAATACCTACTTAAAATAACGTCAATTAATTTAGGATATTTTCTATACTTTAATTTTATAAATTTACTTTCTAATTTAGAAAATGGTTTCTTACGATACTCAAGCGGTCTTGTTAACACTACTATTATTTTGTCATAACCAAAGTCAAGAGCTTTTTCAACTGGTATACTATCTGCAAGAGCACCATCTAAATATTTCTGACCTCTTATTTCAACCATCTTTGAAACTATTGGCATGGCAGAAGTTGCTCTTAATACTTCTAAATTCTCTATAGTACTATTTTTTATATTAATATACTCAGCCAAACCAGTTTCAACGTTTGTTATAACAGCATAAAAATCTTTATTAGTTTTTACAAATTGTTCATCATCAAAAGGATCTAATTCATTAGTAACTTTATAAAAAGCGAATTCTTTATTAATTATATTTCCAGTAGTTATTAAAGAATGAATACTTATATATCTTCTATCTTTGCAATACTTTTTATTATATCTTAATGCTCTCCCTCTTTGTTTAGAATAATAATTTGCTCCAAATAAAGCACCGGCAGATACTCCAATTATTACATCTATATTTATATTATTATCTAAAAAAGTATCTAAGACACCTGCAGTATATAATCCACGCATTGCACCACCTTCTAATACTAATCCTACTTTTGTCATTTTTATCACCAATATAATTATACTATCATTATTAATATTTGTTTAATTAAATATTATCAAATTTTTTTACAACAAAAAAACGAACTATTTAGTTCGTTAATTTCAAGATGGTGCCCAAGGCCGGACTTGAACCGGCACGAGGTTTAAATCTCGCAGGATTTTAAGTCCTGTGCGTCTACCTATTCCGCCACTTGGGCAGGCACAGTCTTAATTACTAAGACAATTAAGATTATAATGTATTTTTCTAATAATTTCAATACTTTTTTTGAATTTTTTTACATCAATGACTATTACTATACTTTTTCAAAATAAATTTTATAACAATCTTTATATGATAATTCATCAATAGTTTTATTAGACGCACATAAATAAATTTTATCTTTATTATTTAACATTTTAGAAATTATATTACCTTTTTGAAAAATCTTCTCAACCCTAGTAAAAGTTTCCGTTGTATTAAAATATCCATCTTCACTTATAACTGCACCATCTTTTCCATAAGCTTCTAATAATTTCATATTTGTATCATTTTCCAAAATAAATAGACCAACGGAACAAATATTGTTAGGATTATTCAAACTAATAGTTAGTTGAAATGCATCTTTATTAAATCCATCAACTAAAATACCACCAGTATATCTTGAGTAAAATAAATCTTCATTCATAACTTTCATTCTATAAAATTTTGGCATGGTTATATAAATTATAAAAACAAAAATTGTAATTAAAGCTATAATAATTAACAAATATTTTTTTATTTTAACTTTTTTTCTTTTTCCCTCAAAAAGTTCATCTTTAGTTATGCCAAATATCTTACATATTTCATTATAAAGTGAAGCATCCGGTAAACTTAATCCTCTCTCCCATTTACTAACAGCTTTATAACTTACGCCTAGTTTATCGCCAAGCTCAGTTTGAGTCATATTTTTTTCGTTTCTCAATTTAGCAATAAATTTTCCTATTCTTTCTTGATTCATAATAACTCCTTTTTATATATATTAAGATAACATTTATTCTATATTATTTGTACCTCTTAACAGTAGAAATAACAACAACTCTGAATTAAAATGTTAATATTTTGGTATTCATATATTCAATTATATATTTTTTGTAACAAAAAACTGCCAACAATTTGGAACTTATATGCATTATGAGGTCCAACAATCTTATATATAGAAAATTATTTTTATAGCAAATTAAAACCTTGAAAACTATTTTCAAGGTACAAATAATTTATTTGCCAATTTTTTTATTTTCTTAAAATTTATTTTTTTGTTTATTTCTTTGTAACGTTATAAATTCTTTTTTTCTTCTAAATACTTCAGCACTATGATTTTTCATATAATCTTTAATAGTTTCTAAATGTGTTTTATATTCTTCTGGTGTTATTCTTTTTTTAACATATAATGGATCATTTCTATCAACAAAATCAATTGCTACATAAGAACAACTAGCATTAAATGTTTTATCTATACATATAAATATTCCATCTTGTTCAAGTAATATTTCTAGATTTTTATTTTCGCTTTCTATAATAGTTCCAATCATATTAACATTTTTAAAATTACTCGGAACTTTTTCTAATAATTTATTTTTTCTTTCTACCTCTATTTCTTCTATGGAAATAATAGGAGTTTTCATGCTTACGTAACTTAAAGCATAATTTACAATTTCGATTTCTTCATTCGTTAAATCAATTTCTACTACTTTATATCTTCCTTTTTTTAAATCAATTTCCAAAATTAAATATGCCTTACAATGTGTATGACCATTATTATCATGAAAAGGAACTTTTATAACGTCAAACAATTTTGGTTTAAATTGGCTAGACAAAGTTTCAATAAAATAAGCATTATGTTTTTTTAAAATATCATGTTGAAAACAAATGTCATTATAAATTTGTTTTATAATTATTTCAAAATCTCTATCATTTACTCTGTCAATAACACTTTCTACATCATTTTCTTGAATAACAACTAAATTATTTTTTATTAATCTATCAAAATTTCTTGTTTTATAATTTTGACCGTACAATGCATAGTTTCTTTTTCCACTATCACTTCGAGTAATTTTGGTTGTTATAGGAAAACAAAATATTTTATCGCCTTCTATTTTCCATATCATATAAGGTCTGGTTTGTCTTTTTGGGTCATCATTATACTGATTTTCAAAATAATCATCTCTAATTTTGCTTGTATAAATAATATGTTGTGAACTTAATTGTCTGCCTTGTGCCTTAAATTGAGAATAGCAAATTTCAACAAAAACATCTTTATCATGTTTATAAATTTCTAATTTTCTTAAATATTCTTTTGCTCTTTCAATATAAAGTTTATCTTTAGACATCTCTAAAAATTTTGTAAACAATTTATGAGATAGGTCATGATGGGTATTAAAATAACATCTTTTAGCTAAGGTATAAATGCACCTATCATTAAATTTATTCTTTTTTAAAAGTTGTTCTAATTCATCTAACATAT
>JAZSOX010000058.1:0-3490 GCA_045537175.1 Bacilli bacterium | reverse complement strand
TGATTTATTTCGTATTGGTAGGATTAATACCAATATTACTTATCTTTTTTACTGTCTTTAAAAAATTAAAACCGTTAGTCAGGAATATTTTTATTGGAATAGAAATTTTATATATTATTATTTTGTGCGTAGTATTCTTCTATTTAAATAAATTGAAAATAATAATATTATCGCTACAATTATAAAAAATATTTTTCTGATTTTTCTCTTACTTACCTTCATATTCTTCTAACCTCTTTTTTTATTATATAACAAATTGGCTAGATATTCAAATTCCATTAAAAATGGGTGTAAAGTTTATTTTTTACTATTCTTTTTTTCTAATTCATTTTTTAAAATGGATAATTCTTGTGCCATAGCTTTATTATTCTCAATTAGTTTAGAAATACTCGTAAAAATATTAAATACTATATAAAACAACAAAAATATTGCTATTAAAAATAGCATATTTGGAGCTTCTTTAAAACCACATATGTTAGCTAGCCATTCAATAATATTGGGAAATATAACTAGTCCTAACATAAATAAACCAACTAATGTCCAATACATTCCATATTTCATTGATAGTTTCTTTTTCTTAATAGTAGAAAATATCATATATATTCCTACAACTATTAAACAAATCAAAAACACTTTTAAATTACTAGCCATTATTTACTCCTACTTTCAATTATGCTTCTTACTACCATAGCATAAGAAACTTTCACCATATAATATATGCTTTTTAAAGGAGTAATAGAAGATTTTCCGTGTTCTCTTTCATGCATTTTTACTGCAACTTCTTTAACCTTATATCCTTTTTTTATAACCGCTACTAAAGTTTCTGGTTCCGGATAGTCATTAGGATAATCACTTGCAAATATTCTAATTATATCTTTATTAACTGCTCTAAAACCTGAAGTCATATCATAAATTTTTTTGTTAGTAGTTATTTTTAATATCATAGATAAGAATTTAATTCCTAATTGTCTTATTTTTGTTGATTTAAAATCACTTAATTCTTCTATGTATCTAGATCCAATAGTCATTTCTACTTCACCATTTTCAATTGGATCTACTAATTTTTTTATAAACCCAGCATCATGCTGACCGTCACCATCAAATTGAATAGCAATATCATAATCATTTTTAAGAGCATATTTATAACCTGTTTGAACTGCTCCACCAATTCCTAGATTATGAACTAAATTTATTACAGGAAAATTATTCTCTTTGCATATTTTTCCCGTATTATCTGTTGAACCATCATTTATTACTATATAATCTAATGTAAAATTTACATTATTTTTTTCTTTTTCTAAATCTGTACAAACTTTAACTATACTTTTTTCTTCATTATAAGCTGGTATAATTACCAAGACTTTCATAAACACACCTTCTAATATTTTTTTAAACTGAAATTGTAAGCATCCCTACACATTTCATCTAAACCTAATTCTGCCTTCCAGTTTAATTCTTTATTGGCTTTTGTAGAATCCGCAAAGCATTCTGCAATATCGCCTTCTCTTCTAGGAGCAATTTTAAAATTAACTTTAACATTATTAACTCTTTCAAAAGCTTCAATCATTTCAAGAACACTATAACCAGTTCCAGTTCCTAAATTATATACCAATAGCCCACCAGCAGTATTTTTTAATTTTTCTACTCCACTAATATGTGCTTTTGCTAAATCAACTATGTGAATGTAATCTCTTACACCAGTACCATCTTTTGTTTCATAGTCATTACCAAATACACTTAAACATTCAAGTTCACCAGTCGCAACTTTGGAAATATAAGGCATTAAATTAGCTGGAATTCCATTTGGATCTTCTCCAATTAAACCACTTTGATGTGCACCAACAGGATTAAAATATCTAAATACACATACTTTAAATTCAGGGTCTGATATACATAAATCGTTAAGTATTCCTTCAACATATAACTTACTTGTTCCGTAAGGATTTGTTGTACCACCAATTTCTGCTTCTTCTGTTATTGGTACAATTTTAGGTACTCCATATACAGTAGCACTACTACTAAATACAAGTGATTTTACATTAAATTCTTGCATTACACTCAATAGAGTTAAAACACTACTCACATTATTAATATAGTATTCAACTGGTTTTTTAACGCTATCTCCTACTGCTTTGTAAGCTGCAAAATCAATAACCATATCGATATCATTTTCAGTAAATATTTTTTCCAACATATTTCTATCTAACATATCACCTTCATAGAATTTGATTTCTTTGTTAGTAATTTGTTTAATTCTATCTAGCACGCTTCTTTTACTATTACTAAAATTATCAAGACCTACTACTTCATAATTTTTTTCCAATAGTTCTACACAAGTATGACTACCAATATACCCACAACAACCTGTCACAAAAATTTTCATATTATCACCTCTATTTTTTCTTTTTAACTTTTTCTTTTTTATCTTTGTGATTATGATTATATAAAATATCTGTTTTTAAAATAACAAATAATAATGCTAACATTAGAATTAGATATAATACTATAGCTTCTCTATTATATCCAATTACATAAAATATCGATACTGCTGAGAATAATATATTTACTAAATAAATAATAATAATACTTACTCTTGGAGAAAATTTTAATTTTAATAATTGATGATGAAAATGTTCTTTGTCTGGAGAACCTATACTTTCACCTTTTAATAATCTTCTAACAATTGCTAAACCTGTATCAAATATTGGAATAGCTAAAACTACTAAAGGTATTATTAACGAAGTAAATGTTGCTACTTTAAAACTTACCAATGCAATAACAGATATCATAAAACCTAAGAACAAACTTCCAGAATCTCCCATAAATATTTTTGCTGGGGGAAAATTATGAAATAAGAAACCTAGTGTTGAACCTAGCATAATTAATGATAATAGAAAATCAAGACCGGTAGTCTTAGCTAAAAGTATTGCTATTAAACTAATAGTTAAAAAGTATATTGAACTTACTCCTCCAGCTAAACCATCAAGTCCATCAATTAAATTTATTGCATTTGATATAGCTACTATAAAAAATATTGATAATATATAACTTACTATTGTACTAAATTCTAAGTATAAACCTAAAAATGATATTTGACTAAAATATACTTGTCCATAAATTACAACAATTGCAGCAGCTATTATTTGAACTAAAAATTTATGACTAGCTCTTAGAGGCTTTATATCATCTATCATTCCTAAAACAACTATAATAAATGAACCAATTAATATTGATAACATTTGAGTAGTTAATTGCCCATATAAAATATAACCAAGTAAAAATGCACCATATATTGCAAGACCACCCATTCTTGGCATTGCTCCTTTATGAACTTTTCTTTCATTTGGCATATCAATTGCCCCTACATGATGCGCAATTTTTTTAGCAATTGGTACTAAAAATACGCTAACTAAAAATGTTACTAAAACTATTTCTAAGACACTATGTCCATTTATTATCCAATTCATATTAAACACCTACAAACATTATA
>JAZSOX010000069.1:0-2522 GCA_045537175.1 Bacilli bacterium | reverse complement strand
TTATTAATCCTAATTTAAAATTAAAAAATATTATTATGCTAGGAATTATTAAAATTAATTCTTTTATTTTTATTGTTTTATTATTTTTTATCCATTTAATATATCTTTTATTTTTATATGATTCTAATTGCAACATATGGTATGCATGTTTAGATTTATATAATAAATATATATATGAAATTATAACTAATATATCAAGTAATATATAATTACTCATTGCTGCCTCCTATTTTTTATCGTTTTTCAAAAACTCATCTAATATTAATAGACATTGATTTAATCTTTCTAAATATGAAAAATGTCCTGTCCCTTCTAATACTGCTATTCCGCTGTTTGGAATTAGTTTTTCCATTTTTTTAGCATCCTCTAATGGCGTAGCTGTGTCTTTATCTCCCCAAATCATTAATGTTGGCACATTTATATTTGGCATAATTTTTCTTTGGTCTTCATTTAATATTATATTCATTGTTTTTCTTAAAACCTCTGGTGAAGATTTATAATCTGATGACCCGAACTTACTTAAAGCTTTTTCTCTTAAATTATCGAATTCTTTTGGTAAAACTTTTAATGTGTTTTTAACTGTTTTAAATGTGTAAACCTTAAAATAATAACTTAGTTTTCTTTTTGGTTTAATTCCTGCACTATCTATTAATACTATTTTATTAATTTTTCCTAAATTTCTTCCTGCATAATTCAAAATAGTTCTTCCACCATTTGAGTGTCCTATTAGTATTGGATTTTCTATTTTTAATGCATTAATAAAATCATTTAAAAAATTTCCATAGTCATCTGTATTCATAGGCTCATTAGGTAAGTCACTTTTGCCAAAACCTATTATATCTACATTATATACCTTAAACCAATTTGCTAAATGTTTTTGCAACGGTTTCATTGTTTCTAGGGAAGCAAGCCAACCATGTAGTAATATTACTGGTTTCCCTTCTCCCTCAACTTCATAATTTATATTTTTATTATTTATTATTAGTTCCAATTCTTATCACCATGTATCTTCTTAAATTTATTAATATTTATTTAATTCTTATCTATTTTATAACATTTTTTCGTAAATGAAAATACCTTTTCCGTAAATAAATTTGGATTCTAGCAAATATAAAAGTAGAAGAACATATTAATTCTTCTACTTCATATATTTTAGTTTATATATTCTACTATTTTATTTATCATATTATCTGTATTACTTATAAATTTTTTAGGTTTAAATTTTTCTATATTTTTTATTGCTTTATCTAATTCTTCTAGTTTCTTAAGTCCAATTACGTATCCCTCTTGGCTTAATGATTCTACTATCTCAAGCTGATGATCATTAACGTGTTCTTTATACTCTTTTAGTCTTGGTACAGCTATTACTTTTTTATGCTGTTTTATGCTGTTTATTATTGAGCCTACGCCTCCATGCGTTATAATAAAATTTGCTTTATTAATAAGTTCTTCTATTTCTTGTTGAGAATAAAATTTTTTAACTAGCATTTTATCTGTACTATATTCTGTATTTCCTATTTGCGCAATAACCTCTTCTTTAATAATTTCGTTATCAATACACTTCTCTACTTCTTTTAACAATCTTATAAAACTATTATTTTGTGTTCCTAATAATACTAAAACCATTAATAAATCATTCCTCCATATATTGCTTTAGGATAAAGTTTCAACATTTCTTCCCATTGTACAATAAATAAATTAGATATAGGATATATCATCTTTCCAGATAATGTCCTAGACTTTCTATTTGCAAGAGTTTCTATAAATACTATCTTCGTACCAAATATTTTAGAAATATAGCAAATTGGGACTGCTGTATGTGTACCTGTTGTTATTATATATTTAGGCCTTATTTTAATATATAAATATATACTTTTTAATATATTAAAAATAAATATAAATATATATGAAAACAGTTTGCTTCTTGTTCCATATTTTAAATAACTTATTTTATCTTTATACTCGCTTTTTAAATTAATAGTAGTCTCGTCTTTTTCAGTTATTAAATGATAATTATATTTATTAAACATAGGTTTTAGTTGCATAAGCTCATTTAAATGTCCTCCTGTACTAGCAATAAATAACACTTTTTTCATCTAGTAATTCTCCTTTTACTTCTTGTCATAATTAAAATTATATACTACATATGTTGAATTTTCATATATTTTTTCAAATTCAAAATCTACCAATTCATCTATTTTTTTTGCTTTGTTTTTATATGTTATTACTAGTTGGGTTGATTCCTTTATCATTTTATTTTTGAAATTATACATATCCTCTTTAGTCGCATCATCATTATAATACAAAAATGTAATAAATTCATCTTTTTCATCATTACGATATTTTGTGTCATTTGGATATCTATAATTATTTAAATAATAATTTAGTGAATATTGTCTTGGTGAAAAATATATTGATACAATATTTTTTCCACAATATTTATTTTCATTTTCTTTTAAGAATTCCCCTAATTTTCTAGAATCCTGATCCTGTCTTAGCACATAATTATATTTATTATAATA
>JAZSOX010000086.1:0-6620 GCA_045537175.1 Bacilli bacterium | reverse complement strand
AATACTTAACTAATTTTTTTAATTCTTTCCAATCATTTCTATTTGCTAAATCAATTTTAGTAAATACTATTACTGGTTCTATATTATTAATAGTTACTATACTTATTAATCTATCAAGTAATGATAAACTTAGTTCTGGTTTTTTTAAACTCGTTACAATTAATGCAATATCAATATTGGCTACTGGTGGTCTAGAAAGACTATTACGTCTTTCTAAAACACTTTCAATAACACATTTTTCTGTATCTACAATTACTTTATCTCCTACTATTGGTTTAATTTTTTCAAATCTATTTTTACCTCTAGCTTTAGTATCAATAAACTTATTATCTACTTTAACAGTAAATGTATCACTATTAACTTTTATTATTAATCCGTTACTTAACATAAACCATCTTCACATGTTTCATCAGGTTGTTCTTCTTCAACTGGTTCAGAATTTTTATAAACTTTTATTTTAAATGTTGCGCCACTTTTTGCTGGTGTTCCTGCAGCTCTACTTTGATAATAGATAGTGCCTGCTAAATTAGTATCACTTACTGTATATGTTATATCTAATTTAACATTATTTTCTGAACAGAATTCTTCAACATCAGCAACTGTATATGATCCATCAGTAAAATCTGGATAAGCCACACCAACACTTGCAACATATAAAGTTATATTTTCACCTTTTTTAAGGCTACTCCCAACTTCTGCAGATTGTCTTATTACTTGATTGTTTTCAAATTCACTATCGTTTTCTACAACTTCTTCTTCAATATTTACTACTAAACCTCTAGCTTCTAATGCGCCTTTTACTTCTAAATAATTTCTACCAGAGTAATCTTCAATTTCAATTGTAGCATCTCCAGTAGAAATATAAATTTTTATTGAAGAACCTTTTTTACGCTTAGTTCCTGCCAAAGGTGAAGTTTTAACTACATCTCCAATTTCAACATCTTTTGATGATATTCCTTCTTGCTCATCAGTAACTGTAAATCCAGCATCTTGTAAAATATCTATTGCTTCACTTACAGTTTTATTTGACACATCTGGAACCTCTATTGTTGCTGTTTTGCTTGTTACCATTATCATCACGAATACAAGTGTAATAACAATAACTAGTCCAGTGAATACTGATGCAAGTCTTATTAATGTTTTATTTTGTTTTTTCAAATCATCACCTGTTATTTTCTTTGCTATAACTTCTTCTGTTTCTTTTTTCTTAGTATTAGCAGTTTTTGTTTCACTATTCTTCTTTGTATCGTCTTTAACTTGTTTAATCATTCTTGTATCATCAGATAATTCTTGGTATTTAAGTTTTATCTTAGGTTCATCACTTCTTGTAACATCTAAACAAGTCTTTAAATCTTCATGCATTTCTCTAGCATCTGCATATCTATTTTTAGGATTCTTAGCTGTTGCTTTAATAATAATGTTTTCTACACTCTGAGGAATGTTTGGTACTTCTTCTCTAATACTTGGAAGCGATTCTTTTAAATGTTTTAAAGCTATCTCAACGGCATTTTCACCTTTAAATGGTAATTTACCAGTTAAAAGTTCATAAAATAATATACCTATCGAATAAATATCACTTTGTAATGTAGATCCTTTTCCACTAGCTTGTTCTGGAGGAAGATAATGAACGCTCCCCATTACTGAATTAGTTTGAGTAAGTTGAGTTGAATTCATTGCCATTGCAATACCAAAATCTGTTATTTTTACTAAACCATTTTCTAAAATCATTATATTTTGTGGTTTAATATCTCTATGTATTATGTAAGAATCATGTGCAACAGATAATCCATCGGTAATTTGCATTACAATATCCACCGCTTCTGATACTGTTAATTTACCTCTTTTTTTAATAAGCTGCTTTAAATGTTTTCCTTCAATATATTCCATTACAATATAGTATTCGCCATTGTCTTCACCAACATCGTAAACTTCAACTATATTAGGATTAGAAAGACTACTTGCTGCTAGTGCTTCTCTTTGAAACCTTCTTACAAATTTTTCATCATTTGCAAGATCACCTCTTAAAACTTTTATCGCAACATCTCTATCTAAAATGGTATCATATGCAAGATACACATTTGCCATTCCACCTTCACCGACACTTTTAACTATCTGGTAACGGTCACTAATCTTTTGCCCTTTCATTATCATAACTATTCACCATTCCTTGTAAGATAAGCTATAGAAATATTATCATTTCCACCTCTAGCATTACATTTCATAATAAGTTTTTCAACTTTTTCTTCAGCTTCTAATTCTTCATCAATTAAAACCTTTTCTATTTGTTCTTCAGTTAACATGTTAGTAAGTCCATCGCTACATAACATAATAGATTCACTTTCCATATCAACATCAAATATATCAAGTTCCGCTTTTTCTGAAGCTCCTAAAGCTTTCATTAAAACGTTTTTCTTTGGATGGGTTTTCGCTTCATCTTCTGTTAAATTTCCGGCATCCACAAGTAGATTAACTAGCGTATGATCTTTAGTAACCTTATGTAATTTATTGTTTTTAATAACAAATCCAGATGAATCTCCAATATTACCAAAAATCAAATAATTTTTAGTAAGTAAAGAAACAACTACTGTAGTTCCTAATCCTTTTGAATCTATATTTTTTTCTCCATACTCTAATATTTCTTTATTTATTTCATTGATATTATCATTTAACCAATTTACCGCATCTAATTTAGTCCCAATACTCGGAGTATCATTAAATCTTTTTCCTAAACGCGAAACAGCTAGACTTGATGCTACCTCGCCTTTTCTATGTCCTCCCATACCATCAGCTACTATTAATAAATACTCATCACTTGCATTTTTTAGAATAGTAACACTATCTTCGTTATGGCTTCTTACACGTCCTGAATCAGTCATATAACACGTTTTCATTTTACACCTCTTTGCTTCTAAGTTGTCCACATGCAGCACTAATATTACCACCAAACTCTTTTCTAACAGTGACATTAATACCGCACTTTAATAATGTATCTTTAAATTCTTTTATTCGTTCGCTTTTTTTGAAATCTATATTATTTGTTTCATTATATGGTATTAAATTAACGTAAACATTCATTCCTCTTAAAAGATTAGCAAGTTCTTTTGCATTATCTACGCTATCATTTACCATATTAAGCATAACATATTCTATAGTAACACGTCTATTAGTTTTACTTATATATGCCTTTATTGCATCTAAAACCTCTCTTATATTATACGCTTTGTTGACAGGCATAATTTTATTTCTTATTTCGTCATTTGAAGCATGTAAAGAAAGTGCCAAATTAACTTGAAGTTCTAAATTACTAAACTCATTTATTTTTGGAACTAATCCACAAGTTGAAACAGTGATATGTCTTGCTCCAATAGATAATCCTTTAGCATGATTTATTATTTTAATAAAGTTAATTACATTGTCATAATTATCAAAAGGTTCTCCAATTCCCATTATTACTACACTTTGAATTTTTTTGCCTATGTCTTCTTCTATTAAAATAATTTCTTGAACCATTTCATAGGTTTCCAAATTTCTTACCTTTTTTAGTCTTCCACTCTCACAAAATTTACACCCCATATTGCAACCAACTTGACTAGATACGCAAACACTTAAACCATAATCATGTTCCATTAACACAGCTTCGACATAATTGTTATCTTTTAATTCAAATAAATATTTTTTTACTAAATGTCCTTCTTCTTTTCTTTTAATTGAAATAAATTCTAAACTAAAGTTTTCAATTAACTTATCTCTTAAATCTTTTTTTAGGTTTGTAAAATTCGCTATATCTCTTTCTTTATGGATATATAACCATTCAAAAACTTGTATAGCTTTGAATTTTTTCTCTCCTATACTTATAAAATAATTTTCTAAATCACTAACACTTAAATTCATTAAATTTCTCATACCTTAATTTTACTATAATTTTGTTAAATTGTAACAAAAATTAGTTAATTAATTGACAAATTTTTCAAAAAAAATAAAAAGGGCTTAAAGCCCTTGCGTAAAAATCTATCAGACATGCGACAAAATGTCTGAAGTGGTCATGTTTTAATGTCTTTATCATCTGACTTCAGCGAAGTTAAGTAATAAATTACTTAACAAAAAAAGTATAGCATACATAATTTTCCTAATCAAGAAAAATGTCCGAATATATACACATTTTAATTTCTCATATATTTTAACATTTATAATAACCTTCAGAAAGGGTAAATTGGTATGGAACACTTAAGAAACATCCGTGAAGAAAGGAATTTAAGACAAATTGATATTGCTAATATTTTAGGTATTAATCGTTCCACATATACTTCTTATGAAATAGAAAGAGATACAATACCAATTAATCATTTAAATAATTTATGTAACTATTTTAATATATCAATTGATTACGCAATGGGTTTAACATCCAAAAAACAATATGAAAACTCCAAAATAAATATTGATAAAGAGATTTTAAAAGAAAGATTAAAACGTTGTCGTAAAGAAAATAAATTAACTCAAAAAGAAATTTCAAAAATATTAAACACTTCAAGAAGCACATGGACCGGTTATGAATATGGTAAATTTCAAATCCCTACTCTGCTTTTATTTGAACTTGCTAAAAGGTATAATTATTCTATGGATTATCTTTTAGGTAAAATAGATGAAAATATTAAAATGTAATTTGTAAACAACACAAAAAGCCTTCAACTCTCATAAAATACTATGAAAGTATGAAAGGAAGGTTTAATGACTAAAGGAATATTAACTAATCGCGAACAAGAAGTTTTTGAACTACTAGTATTAAATAAAAGCACAAAAGAAATCGCAGAATTTTTAGGTATTAGCGAAAAAACAGTACGAAATCATATATCAAATACAATGCAAAAATTAGGTGTTAAAAGTCGTGCCCAAGCTGTAGTCGAATTATTAAAATTAGGTGAATTAGAAATTTAAAAGCCATTAAGGCTTTTTTTGTATTATAAAATACTTTTTGAAATATAATTAATTAGGTGATTTCAATGATTAAGAGATTGGCTCTTAAAAAAATTATTATTACCTCACTATCTTTTCTTATTCTATTAATTATATACTTTTTTCCAACTACCGAAAACTATAATATTACTACTACTCTTACCTATAGTAATCCAAAAACAATTCCTATTTACTTAGTAGATAATAATAATTTGGTTTCGAGATTTGAAGTTATTCAAAAAAGTGAAGACTCTCTAGAACTTGTTGATGAAATAATTAATAACTTAACAATCGATAATAATAGTAGTCATATTCCTAATAATTTCAAAAAAATAATACCTAAAAACACTAAAATAATTAATAAAGATTTAAATGAAGGATTATTAAAAATAAATTTTACCAAAGAATTATTAAATGTAAAAAAAGATGACGAAGAAAAAATGATTGAATCTATTATATACTCCCTTACAGAAATAAAAGATGTTAAAAAGATAATGATATTTGTTGAAGGAGAAAATTTAAAAGAACTTCCTAATAGTAAAAAAATTCTTCCTCTTACATTAGATAGGTCATATGGAATTAACAAAGTTTATGAACTTGAAAGCATGAAAGACGTAACTAAAATAACTACCTATTATGTTAGTAAAATTGAAGGTTACTCTTATTTTACACCAGTAACAACAATAACAAATACAAAAAACGAAAAAGTTGAAGTTATTATTGAAAAGCTAAAATCATCTCCAACATACCAAACTAATTTAATAAGCTACCTTGCAACATCAGCAGAATTATTAGATTATGAAATATTAGAAAATTCAGTTAACTTAAGTTTTAATAATGAAGTATTAAGTTTAGAAGAAGATAAAATTATTGAAGAAGTTAAATACTCTATTGCACTATCTATTAGAGATACATATAACATAAATGAAACCATTTTTTATGTCGATAATATGCTAATTGATGTATTTTTTATTTAAACGGCTAGTATTTAGCTGTTTTTTGTTGAATTTTTTTAAATATTGTTATATAATTTTAATTGTTCAAGTTGTCCCCGTAGCTCAGCTGGATAGAGCAATCGCCTTCTAAGCGATCGGTCAGGTGTTCGAATCACCTCGGAGACACCATTGATAATTAAAGCGGCTTGTTAATGAGTCGCTTTTATATTATTTAAATTTGTTTCACCTAATTCAATGCTGAATTAGGTGATTTTCTTTTTAGATTAATATATAAAAAAGAATAATACTAATAGGAAGATAAGAATTGCTAGAAAAAATTAACAAATCCTTCTTGTTCATTATACCGCTTCCCTCAACTATTAATTGTTCCAAAATATCAAACGTTTTTAAGCAACTTTTTTATTCAAAAAATTAATGAAAGTTTTTATCTTATATGTTACAATTTATATAATAAAGGAGTAATGATTATGGGAAAACTCAAAATAAAAAAAGGTATAAAAAAAATATTTGGAATAGTTATTGTATTAGCACTTCTATTAAGTATTGGAATATTTTCATACATAAAGATATATAATCAAAAACAATATGAAAAGACTTATGAATATAAACTAACAAATATTGGTTATAATGAAAATGAAATTGATATTATACTTGATAAATTTAAAGAAAAAGAAATTAAATATATACTTCAAAATGAGAAAAATGATAATTATT
>JAZSOX010000091.1:0-3347 GCA_045537175.1 Bacilli bacterium | reverse complement strand
TAATTTTAAAATTTCATCATTAGTGCTGTTATTTATATTTCCTATTGAAAAATAATGTTTTTCTCTTGTATATATTAAAAAGCCATTTGAAATACTTATATTTTTGCCTGTTCCAGATATATTATAAACGCTTGTAGATTTATAAGATGTAAAAAAATAATAAAACAAAAACATTACAAGTGTAACAATAACTAATATACTTAAAATTTTAATTGCTTTTCGGTTTTTAAAATTTTTTCTATACAAACCTAAAATTAAACCATCATTTTTAGAACTGTTATCATTTTTATAACTTTGACCATTTAAAATTTCATTAATAGATATATTAAATAGTTCACTTAACCTTATTAAAATACTTGGATCAGGTATTGTAGCTCCCCTTTCCCATTTACTTACAGCTGTTCTACCAATAGTTAACTTTTCTGCCAATTCCTCTTGAGTCCAATTATTTTGTTCCCTTAAATGCTTTATATATTTCCCTATTTTTTCTAAATCCATTTTTTCATACCATTCCATATCGCTAAATATGATAAATATTATATCATTCTTTAAATAAAATTCAAATTTTTTCTATATTGTTGATAAAGCAAAAACAAAAATTACCTACTATCAACAATGTATTTTTATTTTAAAATAGACACTTTTATTTAGGCACTTTTTATAAAAATCAAATGAGAGGAAATTAAAGGGATTATATGAACCTAGATAAATAAGGGGTTTGCGAGCAATGTATATAATTTGTAAACGACATTTTCCTTCATTGCTGTTAACCGTTAGGTCGTAGGTTCGAGTCCTACATCGGGCGCCATTTAGAATTTAAAAATCCTTGGATTATTTCCAAGGATTTTTTATTTATTATAAATATTTTTTTAAGTCATCAATGTTTTTTTCTAGAGTATTTTTGAGTTTAGTAGCTAAAACTGTTATTTCTGCATCACTATTACTATAAGAATTTATTTTTTCAACGATCTCAACAATTCCTTTATTTGTACCTTCAACCATCATTTTAGCAATAGCTTGTGTAGTATTTTCTTTTAAAAGAGTCATTTCACTCATTACTTTAGTACTAACTTTTGCAACAACTCCAACTTCTTCATTTTGCTTACCATATTTTTTTAAAACATCTTCAGTTTCTGAACAAATATTTTGATACTCTTTTTTTTGATCATTTAATAGCTTTTCAAATTGTTCATCTTTTACTTTAATAATTATATTATCAATACCAATTACTCCCATTTCAGCATTCTTATATATATACTGCAAAAATTCTACTTCTTCACTCATATTCTTTTTCATTAAAAAATCACCCTAATCATATTATGAGTGATTTTTTATATTTTATACTTCTTGAACAACAGCAATAATCATTGGCTTACATTCAGTTTCAGCATATAAATAATTGCTTAATTCTTCTCTTATTTCAACTTTAATTTTATTATAATCTACAAATGTAGGAGTTATATTTCTAATAATAATATTTTCACAAATGCTTTTTATTTCTTCAATTAAGTCTTTAGAATCTTTAACATAAATGAACCCTCTTGTAGTAACTTCAGGTCCAACTAATAACACTTTATCCTTTTTGCTAATAGTAGCACTTATAAGTACAATACCATTTTCAGAAAGCATCTCTCTATCTTTGATAACTAATTCACCAACATCTTCATTTGATAATCCATCAATTAATACATCATTAACTTTAACTTTAGCGTGATTATCAATTAATTTACCATTTTCAAATGTTACTACTTCTCCATTTTGTTTTAAAATAATATTTTCTGCTTTAATTCCCAATCTACTAGCTAAATTTGCATTATTAACCATATAACGATACTCACCCTTAACTGGCATATAATATTTAGGCTGAATAAGCTTTATCATAAGCATTAAATCTTCACTTGATGGGTGATGTAAAATAATTTTATCATTTGGCAAATTAATAATATTACAGCCAAATTTAGCAAGTTCATTTTCTAGTTTTACTAAAGTTTTTTCATTACTATCATACCTTGGTTCTGCAAATACGATTGTGTCAGTAGGTTTTTGAGTTATATACTTATCATATCCGTGTAATATCTTACTAACATTTGCATATGCATTCGCTCTTTCATCACTAACTAAAAGTATTGCATTATCATCATTAATATTTGATAAATCTCCAATTATTCCTGGTTCTATTTCTAAATATTTTTCCTTAATTGCAAAATTCACAACATTTTGTAATTTCTTACCCATAATGATTATTTTTCTATGGGTATTTCTAGCAGCATTAAATATGTCATTAATTGTATATAAATGATATGGAAGTAACGAAAATATAATTCTCTTTTCATTATGTTTAATAATATCTTTAAAATATTCTTCTAAACGATGGTTTGGTGATGTATGCCCTTTTCTTTCAGAAAAACTGGATTCACATAACATACACAATACACCTTGTTTTCCTATATAAGCTATTTTTCCTAAATCCATATCATACGCTCCAAGCATTGTTGGATCTATAACAAAATCACCTGTATAACAAATTGCTCCATCTTTAGAATTTATTACATACATAACTGCGTCTGGAATACTATGAGATACAGAAAGCGGGAAAATTGATATATTATTATCAAAATTTATTTTCTTATGTGGTTTTATTTCAACAATGTTTTTCTCTTGAATACCATATTCTTCTAATACAAATTTAGTAAATTTAGTTGCATAAATTTTAATATTTGGTAAATCTTTAACTAAGTCAGCTATACTTCCCATATTCTCGCTATGACCATGTGTTATAAAAATTCCTTTTATTTTCTTTTTGTTTTTAACTAAATAACTAAAATCAGGCATAATATAGTCAATACCTAAAAGATTTGAATTAGCATATTTCAAACCACAATCAAACACAAAAATATCGTTATCTATTTCAACAACGTATGAATTCTTTCCATTTTCGGCTAGTCCACCTAAACCAAAAATCTTAATTTTACTCAATTTAATCACTCTTTCTAAAAAGTTCTCTGATTGCCTAATTATACCAAAAAAAGAGATTAAAATCAATCTCTTTCTTCTGTTATAAGCTCACTCAAGCTCACGATATCTAAATCTTGATAATATATTTGCCTTACTAAAATTTTATAATCTGTAACATTTACGTTATCGTTTACACTAATAATATATCCACTTTTAATATTATCTTTTATACTAGCCAAATTATAATTATTTAACGATAAACTAGGTTCAACTAAGTATTTTTCATATTTTTTACAAATATCTATCAAATTATTATTAATTACACAAACATTTTTATTTATATTGTTATTATTCAGCATAGATTCAACTTTTTTATACTCAACTGCATCGTT
>JAZSOX010000159.1:0-3699 GCA_045537175.1 Bacilli bacterium | reverse complement strand
CACAAACTTTATAAAAAAACTTGATTTTGTAGGAATATTAAATAGTTTGTTAAATGATGATACAATAATTAATTTGAAAAATAAAGAAATATTTTCTTATGGAGTTTTTAAAAAAATGAAATATAAAAATGTGTATTACATCGTAGACAATAAAAAAGATTAGTCTTTATATTTTACTAATCTTCTTATTTTATTTTTATCATAATCCATAACCTTAGGGTTAAATTCTAATACCTCATTTGGATATTCATCAAACATACAAGAGGAAGTAGTTCTGGTAACTGCTAAAATTCCTTTATGTATTAAAGGGTCAATCATTGTTTCATATATTATCTTAGATCTTTTTTTGTCATGAAATATATTGTATGTACTAACAAAATCGCTAACTGTTAAAAGACTATTCATAGATAATAAATATAATAAAGTTTGAAAGTCTTGACTAGTTAATTTATCGGAAATTGCATTTTGAATGTGTTGCATAATGTATTCTTTTTCTAATTCTATTTGAACTGTTTTTAACATAAAATCGATGAAGTAAGAAATATCATGGTATTTTTTGACATCAATTATCGCTTTATCATATTGATTTCCTTTGAATGTAATACCTCGATTAAAAATAATATAAGGATAAGCTTTCTTTTGGAGCAAATACCACATAGCCATAGTTCTGGATGTTCTTCCGTTAACATCGAAATATGGATGAATATATACGAAATAAAAATGCAGTATTTGGCTTTTTATATATTCATCAGTAATATTTGCGTTAGAATCTAAATCGTTTAAAAATTCAAAATAGGAATTCATAAATTCTTCTATATAAACAGATTCTATCCCTTCGTCAGGTTCTGTACTTAAACTTCCACCTATTAGGATAAATACTTTATCATTACGATAATAATCTCCCATTCTTACTTTATCTCTTGGGTCAAGTAAATCTTTAGATAAAATAGAGTATAATTTTCTTAAAGTTTCAGGATTAATTTCTTTTTCTTTTAAAATATAATTATAACCATAGTATAAATTTAATATTCTTTTTGCTTGTTCGCTATCTGTATATTTACTTTCAATAATTTCTCTTACTAATTTTATATCATCATTGTAGCCTTCAATTTGATTATTAGCTTTTAATTCATGTGAAAACATTACATCTTTAGCAAAAGCTTTAGTATGTAAATGGCGTTCTCCATCTAAAAAAGTCTCTAATTCTTCACGAGTTTGTAAAAATCTTTCATTTCTTATTCTAAGATGTGTTCCATCTTGAAACTTAAGTGGTAAGTATCCCATATTATCCCTTCTTTAAAAATTCAGATGGTATTATAGCAAATGTTATAAATACTTGCAAATAATTACTTACTACTATTTTATTTAATTTTAGTGTATAATTTATTTAGGTGATTGTGATGAAAATGATTATTTCTGCTGGTGGAACTGGTGGGCATATTTATCCAGCTTTAGCAATAGTTAAAAAATTTCAAAAAACCATTAAAAATTTTGAAGTGTTATATATAGGTACACATAATAGAATGGAAAATAAAATAGTGCCAGAACATAACATTCCTTACCAAAGTTTAAAAATATATGGGTTTAGTAAAAATATAGGACAAGATATTAAAAATGTTGGTTATCTTATAAAATCATATTACAAGTGTATAGATATAATAAAAGAATTCAAACCGGATATTGTTGTAGGTGTTGGAGGTTATGTTACAATGCCTGTTATTATGGCTGCACGTAAAATGAATGTTAAAACAGTTATTCATGAACAAAATAGTATACCGGGTAAAACCAATAAATTTTTAAGCAAAGGGGTTAATAAAGTTTTTACTTCATTTGAAGAAAGCAATAAATATTTTGGTAATGGAGTAAATGTAGTGTATACTGGCAATCCAAGTGGTGATAATGTTAGTAATTTAAAACCAATTAAGAAAGAATCTTTAGGTTTTAATAAAAACAAAAAATTAGTGTTAGTTACATCTGGTTCTTTAGGAAGTAGTGCGCTTAATGATAAATTAATTGAATTTTTAAAGAAAAGTAAAAATGAAGAATATGAAATATTATTTATTACTGGAGAACGTAACTATGAGTCATTTACTAAATCAAATAAATTTTCTAGTAATATAAAAATTCTCCCTTATTTAGATAATTTAGCTGCTTTATTTAAATCATGTGATTTAGTTATAGGTAGGGCAGGGGCTGGAACAATTTCAGAACTAATTGTAGCAAAAACTCCATCTATTTTAGTGCCTAGTCCAAATGTTGCTAATAATCATCAATATTATAATGCTAAAGACTTATCGGAAAGCAAAAGAGCGATAATGATTGAAGAAAAAGATTTGGATGGTAAAGAGTTATATAAAAAAGTCAAAGAATTATTAAGTGAGGATAGCAAGGAATATAAAGAAATATTAAATAATTTAAAAAACACTAAGAATTTCTCTAGTAGTGATAAGATATATGAAGAAATTAAGGAGTTAGTTAGTAATGTTAAATAGTTTTGGGGAAGTATTAGAAAAAGCTTCTTTATTAAATTATAATACGTATGGTATAGATACAACATGTGAATATTTAGTAAAACCAAATAATGCCGATAATTTAAAAGCTTTATTAAATTATATAAAAGAAAATAATATTAAATATTATATTTTAGGAAAGGGTTCTAATGTAATATTACCTGATACTCATTTTAATGGCGTTATTATCAGTTTGGAATTGTTAGATAAAGTATTTATAAATAATGAAATAGTTACCGCAGAATGTGGCATAAATTTAAGTGCATTTATTATGGGATGTATTAATAATGGTTTAGAAGGTCTTGAATATTTAGCTTTAATTCCTGGTAGCTTAGGTGGGGCTTTATATGGTAATGCTGGTGTTAAGGGTTACGAAATATATGATAAATTAATAAGTATAGAAGTAATAAGAGATAATAAGTATTTGCTTTTAAATAAAGATGATATAGAAGTTTCATATCGTCATACTTCTTTTAAGAAAAATTGTGATGTATTAGTAAGGGCCACTTTTAAGTTAGATAAAACTGATGATATAGATATTTTAAAAGAAAGAGTTAAAGAAAATAGAATAAAAAGATTGGAAACTCAACCGCTTGAATATCGAAATGCGGGAAGCGTCTTTAGAAATCCAGAAGGTGATTCTGCTGGTAGATTGATTGAACAAGTTGGATTAAAAGGATATTCTATTGGTGGTGCTGAAGTATCTACTAAGCATGCTAATTTTATAATTAATAAAGGTAATGCAACTAGTAGTGATATAAAAAATTTAATTAAAGTAATTAAAGAAAGAGTATATAAAGAATTTAAAATTGATTTAGTGTTAGAACAAATTATTGTAGAGTGGGATTAGTTATATGGGAGAAAAGAAGAGTAAAAAGAGAAAAATAAGATTTAAAGGATTGTTGGTAATATTATTATTTATTTACTTAATTGGTACATGTTTATATTATTTGTGGAGTATGCCAATTAGAAAAGTAGAGATTAAAGGAAATAGTTATCTTAAAGATAATTATATTATTAATTATTTAGACATTGATGATGAATCGATTATAAAATTAAGCAAAAAAGATATTGAAACTAAACTATTAAAGTTAGATTTAATAAGTAATGTCAAAGTTAAGAAAAATTATTTTGGTACTTTGTACATTGAATTATTTGAAGATAAAGTTTTATTTTATAATTGGAATAA
>JAZSOX010000034.1:0-5201 GCA_045537175.1 Bacilli bacterium | reverse complement strand
TAACATAAATTTTACATTGGTAATAGTAAATTTCTTGTTAAAATCATAGTTATTTGGTATTATATTCAGACATTGAGGTGATTACTATGATTAGAGCTATAATATGTGCTAAAAGAATAATTGAACGACAAGTTAAAAGTCATAATTATGAAATGATTAACGAGGATTTTTCTAAGTATCAAAAAGGTTATTATTGGACAAACGAAAATATTGATTATTATTTAGGATTAGTTAATTTAAAAGAAAAAAATAACGCTCTTGTTGTAGCTTCTACTGGTGATCATGCGTTTAATTTAGTGACAAAAGGTATTTATGATATTGATACTTTTGATATTAATAGACTTACTGAATATTTAGTATTAGGATTAAAAAGAGCGATGATAGTAGTGTATAATTATTATGAATTTTTAGCCGTACAAAATTTCATCACTGATCCTGAAATTTCGCTAGAAGAACTTACAGATTTAATTAGTGGTTTAACCTATCATATGGATAAAAAATATAGAATTTTTTGGCGCGAAATTATTGAATATAACTATAAAATGCAGAAAAAATATGGTACTAATTTAAATTTAATTCATATGTTGTATATTAATGTTTTTGCTATGCAGTGTCACTTAAATAATAATACTTATTTATATGATGAATATATATATGAAGATTTTAGAAGCAAGTTGGGTAAAGCTAATATTACATTTAAGGGCGCTGATGCATTAGATTTAGCAAAAATATTTAAAGATAAAAAGTATGATATTATTATGCTGTCTAATATTCTTGACTATGCTAATACAAGATGGGGAAATAATTGGGGAATTACAGAATTAGAAACTTATATTAAATCATTGGAAGGTATATCAAATGAAGATGCGATTATTTTTGTTAAATATATACTTTCTTATATGAATAGTGGAGTAGTAAAAAGTCATATTTTCCATGATTCAGTTATCACTCCGGAAGAAGTAAACGAAAAAATTATACCGGTACCTAAAAATAGTTCAACTAGAGAATGTGACGGAATAATTTTAAGACGAGTTAAAATTGACAAATAGAAGGTTTTTTGGTAAAATTAAATACGTTTAAGTCATTTCGTAAAAAACCGCACTGAAAAGGTTATAAGTTTTTAAAACACCTTAAGGGCGCGACTTGAAACAAAAATAAATAAGGAGGTATGAAATGAAAGCTATATTCGTAACAGGTGGAAAACAATATTATGTTTCTGAAGGTGATGTAATTTACGTTGAAAAATTGAATGCAGAAGCTGGTAAAACTGTTAAATTTGATGAAGTTTTATTTGTTGATGGTGTTGCTGGAAATCCAGTTGTAGATGGTGCATCAGTTGAATGTAAAGTTGAAAAACACGGAAAAAACAAAAAAGTTGTTGTATTCAAATACAGACCTAAAAAGAAATATCGTAAAAAACAAGGACATAGACAACCATATACTAAACTTGTTGTTACAAAAATTAGTAAATAATTATGATTAAAGTAAATTATAATGATAAAGTAATCAAAATTAGTGGTCATGCTGGTTTTGATGAATATGGAAAAGATATTGTATGTGCTAGTGTATCAAGTATTGTTTATACTACAGTTAATGGAGTATTAAATATTAATGAAGGTGCTATTAATTTTATAGATGATAAAGAATTAGTTATAGAAATTATAAGTGATGATTCAATTACTAATAAATTAATTAATAGTATGCTTGATTTATTAAAAAATTTAGAAAAACAATATCCTAAAAATATAAAAATTAGTAAAGGAGAATAAAACATGTTATTTATAAAATTAAATATACAAAGATTTGCCCATGTTAAAGCTCAAGGTTCTACAAGAAACGGCCGTGACTCAAGAGGACGCAGATTAGGTGCTAAATTATCTGATGGTCAAATTTGTAGTGCTGGTGCTATTATCTATCGTCAAAGAGGAACAAAAATTTATCCAGGTACTAATGTTGGAATGGGAAAAGACCATACATTATTTAGTAAAATTGATGGTGTAGTAAAATACGAAAGATTAGGCAAAGACAAAAAGAAAGTAAGCGTTTACGAAGCATAGTAAATGCTTTTTTTTTATAATCAAATTAAAACCACGACGTCATCGTGGTTTTTTGTTATTTGAATATTGCATCTACATAATAGATTGGTCTTTTTTCTTTAAAATATTGTTTTTCAAAGTCTGTCATAACATTTTCTATTTTATTTTCATCATAATGAAGATTCAAACTAACTCTTTGGAATGAATACCAATATTGTGATAAACTTTCTAATGAATATGCAAATAATCCTTTATTATCAGTTTTTAAAATAATATGCTTATGTTTCTTATATATTTTATCGTATAATTTCAAATAACTTTCATGTGTAAATCTTTTTCTTTCATCATGTTTTTTAGGCCATGGTTCAGAAAAAGTTAAATATATTGTATCAATTTCTTTCCCAAATATTTTGTCAATTTCTCTAGCATCACAGTTAATTAATTTAATATTTTTTAAATCCATATTTTGTAATTTTTCTACAGCTTGAACCATTTGAGAATCATATAATTCAATACCAATAAAATTAATATTTGGATATTGTTTTGCCATTTCAATTATAAAACTTCCTCTTCCCATACCAAGTTCTAATTTAATAGGGTTATTATTGCCAAAAATTTGACTCCATTTATTTTTATTTTCATATGGATTATTTACCACATATTTGCTTCCTTTAACTATTTTATCAGCATTTTTAATAACGTTATAGCGCATAATATCACTTCCTGCTCATTATTTTATCATGTTTAATATTATTAGTAAATTGGTTAATTGTATTAGTTTTTCATAAAATTAACTAAATCTTTATCGCTTAATTCTAATACTAATAGGATTTTTTTAATAGTTTCAAATTTTGCTACATTATATTTGCCCTTGAGAGTGCGAAAGTGCTCTCGTTTTTTTGTAAATAAAAAAGACAATACGTTATTGTCTTTGAGTATTCTTTCCTTTTTTAAATAAATCTTTAGCTAATTTTCTAATGGGCATATCTTTGTTTTGTTCGTAGTATTCTGGATCAAATAAAGCATCACCTAATATTTTAGCTTTTTCAAGTAGCGTTTTTTCTTCCTCTAATTGTTGTCTTTCAATTGCTATATCTTGTAATACAACATTTGGATTTTCAATAGAGTTTTCAAAACACATTTCTTTTTCAATAGAATTATCTAAATTTTCAGTTTTAATTTCTTCTTCATCTTTTTTAGTAGCTTCTTTATTATAACTTCTTAAAGTAAGTATTTGTGCTACTGTAGTAGGAAGTTGTATTCCAAGTAGAACTAAGAAATCTCTAATACAAGCTACTTTATCTAATGAAGCATATTTTAAATATTCAATAAATTCTGGCATATTTAACAACTCAACTGCAATAAATGAACCCACAATAGACATGCTTAGGATCCCTGTTTTAATTTTACCAATCATGTTAGATTGAACATTTTTATCATTATTTAATTTTTTCTTTTGACTAAGCACAATAGCTATTTCCATAATAAGAGGAATAGAAAATACTACTGGATTAATTGTCATAAGTAGCATGCAAGTCATAATTCCATAAGCTTTATCAGTAGTACCGTCAAATAATGCTCCGAAGAAAGTAGAAGAGTTCCATTTTCGCGCTAAATTTCCATCAATAAAATCTGTTAATAAAAATATAGCAGAGAATATTGATGCACTTATACCTCCTAGTAACTTAAAAGTAGGAATTACTAAAAACGAACCTAAAAATCTTGATGCAGTTACAGCATTAACTATTGCAATTTGTTTTTTACTACCATATTTCTTTTCTTTCATTAATATCACACCTTGCGAAGAATTATCTTATCACAAATTTGAAAAAAGATAAATAAAAATATAAAAAGTTATATTTATTAATTTAAATGAGTATGATATAATAAGTTAGATAATAGGAGTTAGTGTGATGAAAAAATATATATTAGCATTTTTTTGTAGTGTATTATTAATATTACCATGTACTTGTTTTGCTAAAAAAGTAACATGTAGTAATGGAGATTATAAAGCTACAATTGAAATAGATAAAGAAAAATTTGGTTTAACAGAAAGTGCTCTAATTAACGTTACTAGTGAAACAAACTATGAAGTAAATTATAAAATAAGCGAAAAAAACTTTTTAACTATAGATGAGAATGGAATTGTTAAAGCAATAAAAGAAGGTAATGTTACAATAAGTGCCGAAATTGAATTTATTGTTGAAGACAACGATGCTGGTAGTTGTAATGTTGATATACCAGTTGAAGTGGTATCAAACGATTCATCATTAAAAACACTTACTTTGGAAGAATTTGATATAACACCATTATTTAAAAGTGATAAATATGATTATGAAATAAAGTTACCTTACAAATTTGAGAAAATTAATATAGTAGCTGAGGCTAACAATAGTAACGCTAAAATAACTGGTGATGGTAGAAGATATTTAAATGAAGGTACAAATGAATATGAAGTGGTTGTAACTGCAACAGATGGAAGCACTTCTACTTATAAAATAATAATTGTTAGAGATGATGCTAATGATGATGTAACTCTTGAAAGTTTAAATGTTGAAGGTTATGTATTAACTCCTAAATTTAATAAAGAAACTTATAAATATACTTTAAGCGTTGATAAGGATGTAGAAGAAATAACTATTAATGCTAAAACCACATATGAATTTGCTAAAATAAGAGGTACTGGTAAGTATATGCTAGCAACAGGAACCAATACCTATAAAGTAACAGTAACTGCAGAAAATGGCAATGAAGCAATATATGAAATAGAAATCGTTAGAAATAATGGTACTAGTTCATTAAAAAAATTAGAAATTACAGATATTGAATTGGATAGTAAATTCAGTAGTGATAAATATACATATTATGCCACAGTAAAAAGTAATATAGAAACTGTCGATATTAAGGCACAAGCTAATGATAATGATCAAGTAGAAATTATTGGAAATGAAAAATTAAATTTTGGTGAAAATGAAATAATAATTCGAGTTACTGGGGAAGATAAGAGTACAACGACATACAAAATTATAATTAATCGACTAAGTTTAGAAGAAGAAAAAGAAATAGAAAAGAATGATATGTTATTAAAAATATTATTTGCAATGTTTATTATAGCTATTGTAGTTATGACAACATCAATAATAATATTTATAAAACGAAATTATA
>JAZSOX010000059.1:0-5334 GCA_045537175.1 Bacilli bacterium | reverse complement strand
TTTTTTTGCTTCCATTTTCATCTAATGCAACATAATTATTTGGTACCATTTTTACATCTGCCTCTATAAATGTTAATCCATTATTTTCTAGCGCTTCACTTAAATTACTAAAATCTGATGGGTTACAAGTAATTTCATAATATTCTTCTTCACTTTCTAGGTTATCTGCTCCGCTTTCTAAAGCTAACATCATTAAATCGTCCTCATTTAGCTCTGTTGCAGCTTTTTCAATTACAATTACTCCTTTTTTCTCAAACATGTATGAAACACAACCTGTTGTTCCTAAATTTCCTCCAAATTTATCAAAAACATGTCTAACATCTGCAGCTGTTCTATTTTTATTATCTGTTGAAGCATTTACAATTACTGCAACTCCATTTGGTCCATATCCTTCATATGTAATTTCTTCGTAATTTTCACTACTTGATGATGCTTTTTGAATTGCTTTATTTATTGTATCATTAGGCATATTTGCTGCTTTACATTTTGCAATAACAGCTTTTAATTTAGAATTACCTGCTGGCTCTGGTCCACCTTCTTTTACTGCTATTAATAATTCTCTTCCTAATTTAGTAAATATTTTTCCTCTTGCAGCATCTGCTTTCCCTTTTTTAGCTTGTATATTATGCCATTTGCTATGTCCTGACATGTTCTTTCACTCTCCTTCGAAATTCGTGAAGCGAATTTTGTACTATTCACTCTTCACTATTAATTATTCACTATTCACGGGCGAACACAGTTCGCCCCTACATTTTTATATTTTACCATATTTTTCTTTGTTTGTGTAGTATTTTATAAATAAATTTATATTAATTTGTTTTTTCATTACATTTATTTTCTTTCAAAAGACCTACTATAGAACTAATAAAAGCTATACTTATCAAAATTACTCCGAAAACTGACTTTATAGATATATCATAAATTATCATAAGCCCATTTACAATTATACCTAATAATTTATATGTCTTTGTATTTTTTTGCCAAAGGGCATATGTATAGATTAGAGTAGCAATTATATTAAATAAGCAAAAGTAACTGTCAAATGTAAAAATAGAAGCAATTATTGTTAATATAAATACCAAAGATAAATTTAATATATTTTTCTTTTCTTTTGCAAATAATAAATTTCTAATTATTGCAACAAAACACATAGCCATTCCAGTATATGCATTTAATAATACATAAGATATAGCACTAATAATAGTGGCAATAATGCCAAATATTAAAATTTTATTACTATCCTTTAAATGAAATGTCCAACTATAAATTAAATAGTAAATTATTACTAATATTTGTGATATTATGTATGGTAATGATAATTCCATATAATAATGCTCCTTACTTAACTTTTATTTATAAAATAATAACATTTTTAAATCAAATAAAAGAAATTAGGTATGAAAATCTAATCTCTTTTATACTTTTATTCAGTCCTTAATGCAAGTACTGGATCTTTTTTAGCTGCTTTCTTTGATGGTATTATTCCGCCTATCAATGTTAAAATTACACTTAATATTATAAGCACCATTGCTGCTGGCAACGGAAGTACTGCTACTATATCTGGATTTCCTGTTACAGCATGTATTATGCTATTAATTGGTATTAGTAATAACAACGAAACTCCTATACCAATTAAACCTGCAAATAATCCAACAATAAATGTTTCTGCATTGAATATTGACGAAATATTTCTTTTTGATGCTCCTATTGCTCTTAATACTCCTATTTCTTTTGTTCTTTCTAAAACTGATATATATGTTATTATTCCTATCATTATAGAAGAAACAATTAATGAAATACTAACAAATGCAATTAAAACATAACTAACGCTATCAACTATAACAGAAACTGATGACATTAATATTCCTGTTATATCAGTATATTTTATTACTTTTTCATCATCTTCCGCTTCCATTTTTTCGTTATATTCATCTATAAAATTAATAAATAATTCCTTAGAGTCAAAATTTTTAAAATAGAAAGATATTGAAGATGGTTCATTTATATCTTGATAACCAAGTAACAATAAATTAGTAGTAGAATTTTGAGTACTACTGCTTGAAGCCATAGTTTCAAATAATCTTCTCATTTCATCTTCATCTATATTCATTTGGAAAGCTGATGCTATTTTTTCTTCATCTACATTAAATCCACTTGCTACTTTTTCCATCAACTTACCTGTTAGTTCTCCAACCTTAGTAAGTATTGTTTTTTGCATGCTAGCTTCAACCATACCTGATGCAATTTTTTGTGAACTTTGAATAATTAGTTCATTTTCTGTTAATGCTTTTACCATTGGTTCTACAGCATTCGCAACTAAAAATGTACTAGGATTTTCTTTATCTTGTGATGTCATTTTTATATATTCTGTTAAAAATCCTTTAATTGTTTCTGAATATATCTTAGTAAATTCACTTTGTGGAATTATATATTCTGATTCTAACTCAGCAAGTTTTGCTTTAGTTCCTTCTTTTTCCATAAAATTATTTACAATAGTTTCTACATCACTAAGTTTTATTACAGCAACACCTGCTGTTTGATTATTAGTTATATATTCATTTAGCATATCCGTAACTAATTTAGTTAATGTATCTGTAAAATGTGCTTGAGCTTTGGTTGTATCTGTAGTAATTGCAGAAGAAATTTCACTCATGTACCCTTCAGTCATACTAGCAATTTCAGCTTCACTTATATCTCCACCAAATGCAGAATTTAAAGTCTCTGTATCTATTGTAACTAAATCATTAAATTCAATTGCTGTTTCATTACTATCATCATCAAAACGTTTGTTACTAAATACATTTATTTCTTCATTTGCTAATTGTTTTTGTACTATTTCAGATTTTGATGCTTCATTTATAACATGTTCTGTAAGTGCTTTTGTATATCCAACACCTGACATCATACTGGAATCGCTTTCAGGACATATAATTCCAACTACTTTTAAATTAGTAGCCTTGTCATATATATCTTGCATATATTCTTTATCATCTGTCATACTTTCATATACATCATATCTGCTATTGTATTTATATGTTGCAGTTGCATCTACTAGTTTTAATTCTGTACTCATTAACTCTTCATATGTTAATTCTAATGGTGAATTTACATTTTCAACTTTTTCACCTTTCATTAACTTAGCCATCATATCTTCTAATTCTTTATCATCTCTTAGACCTAAACTATATAGTAATAAATCTGATATAGAATTTTCATCAGGAAGTATTAATATAACTTCATCATAACTTTCTGGCCATCTTCCTGCAATTACATTATATTGTGATTCTAGCATTTCTCTATCATTTATCATTTGATTAAATATAGATGTAGACATACCCATACTTGAGCTCATGCTATTCATCATTGATGTGTCTGTACCGCTCATTGTAGTCATCATTTTACTAGGATTAAGCTGCGTTATTTCTTTATTAACATTTTTTGTATAGATTAATGGACTAATTCCATATTGGTATTGAACAAGTGATACCATTTCATCTACTTTATTTGAATTTCCTTCTAAATAAGTTTTAAATGATTTTAAATCATTTGTTCCTATTTTTGAAAACATATTTGTTATTGTTTGATTTTCTTTAACAGTTCCCTCTGCCACCCCTTCTTCACTTTCAGCGACCATAGAAAGAAGCATAGATGCAGTATCAGCAGTCTCTAAAGTTACTGTTAGTGGATATGATGTTAAAGTATCTTCTTGCATTTTATCTATATAATTTTGGAAACCTGTTGATAATGCTAATATTAATGCAATACCAATTATTCCAATTGAACCTGCAAAAGATGTTAATATTGTACGAGCCTTTTTAGTAAATAAATTATTTAAACTTAAAGAAAAAGCCGTTAGTATTGACATTGATGATTTTCCTAAATTCTTATGTTTTGGTTTTTCTAATTTGCTTTCATTTGGATTAAAAGGATTTGTATCTCCTATTATTTCTCCATCTTTTAATCTAACAATTCTTGTTGAATATTCTTCTGCAAGTTCTGGATTGTGTGTAACCATTATAACTAAACGGTCATTTGCTACTTGTTTTAAAAGTTCCATTACTTGCACACTAGTTTCTGTATCTAATGCTCCTGTTGGTTCATCTGCAAGCAGAATATCAGGATTATTTATTAAAGCTCTTGCAATAGCAACTCTTTGCATTTGTCCACCAGACATTTGATTTGGTTTTTTATGTGCCTGGTCTTTTAGACCTACTTTATCTAATGCTTCTAAAGCTCTTCTTTTTCTTTCTCTTTTAGATATACCACCAATTGTTAAAGCAAGTTCTACATTTGCAAGAACAGTTTGATGAGGTATTAGATTATAGCTTTGAAAAACAAACCCTATTGTATGGTTACGATAAGAATCCCAGTCACGGTCTTTATAATGTTTTGTAGAAACATTATTTATAATTAAGTCTCCTTTATCATATCTATCTAATCCTCCAATAATGTTAAGTAATGTAGTTTTTCCTGAACCTGATGGTCCTAATATTGAAACAAATTCATTATCTCTAAGATTTAAACTTACATCTTTTAAAGCATTTTGAACTAAGTCGCCTGTTTTGTATTGTTTTGATATTTTTTTAATTTGTAACATCTTTTCCTCCACTTTTTTTAAAAAGTATATTAACTTTTGTATGATTTTATGATATATTGGTTCATATCAGAGCTACTAATTAAAGTAGCTCTGATACAAAAGGGGATGAGTGCTAATTGCTGCTCTGCAATTAGCACTGTTTTAATTTAAGTTAAATTCTTCATTTATATTATTACACATTTTTTGTAATATTAATTTTAGTATTTCTTTTTCTTCTTCGCTTATTCCTTTAAAAATCACTTCATAAAGCTTGTTTTGTTCTTCATCAATTTCATCTAAAATTGGTTTAGCTCTTTCTGTAATTACTAAATGTATCTTTTTCTTATCATTTACATCTTGTTTTTTTACAATATATCCTGCTTTCTCTAAATTATTAACTGATAATGATACATGTGATTTAGATATCATAAGTGTATTTACAATATCTGTAGCCATATCTTGGTCAAAATCATCTTTTAAAAATGTTAATATCATAACCTCATTTGCAGTAATACTATATTCTACAGCTATTCTTTCAAATACATTTGAATATAGTTTTTTTATTGTTTGTGCTTTATTTAGTAATTTCATAAATGTTTCCCTTCTTTTTTGTTCAATTTTGAACTAATGGAATTATATATTTTTTATATATAGTTGTCAATAGAAAACAAAAAAGAAATCAAAAAAATTCGGGTCGACCAAGGCCGACCCCTACATAATTTAAATCACATAAAACAAAATTGAAAAGAATTGTAATA
>JAZSOX010000134.1:0-2312 GCA_045537175.1 Bacilli bacterium | reverse complement strand
CTACGATCCGACTTATGAAGAAGAAATTATAGGTGTAATAATTGCAGGAAATGATGGCCGTAGAGGATATATTTATCATACAGCAGTAAATCCGGATTTCAGAAAAAAAGGAATAGCAAGTAAATTATTTGATTTCTTTATAAATAAATATACTAAAAATAATGATTCAATTTTATTAGAAGTTGCCAGTAATAATAAAGCAGCAATAAATTTATATAATAAATTAGGTTTCGAGGTAATTAGTGTTAGAAAAAAATATTATAAACACATAGACGCTTATGTAATGAAGAAGGTGATTTAATGAAAGATGTTAATATCCTTAGTATAGAAACATCATGTGATGAAACAAGTATAGCAATAGTAAAAAATGGTGTTGAAGTCGTTGCGTTAACAATTTTGACCCAAATGGATACTCATGCAAATTTTGGCGGAGTTGTTCCAGAAATTGCTTCTCGTATGCATACGGAAAATATTACAATGGTTTTAGAAGAAACTCTTAATAAAGCTAAAATGACAATTAATGATTGCGATGCCATAGCAGTAACATATTCACCAGGTTTATTAGGATCATTATTGGTTGGTGTAGAATTTGCTAAGGTATTATCATTTGTATATAATAAACCTTTAATAAAAGTAAACCATCTAATAGGTCATATTTATGCAAATAAAATAGGTGATAATTTAAAATTCCCTTGTTTAGCATTAGTAATAAGTGGTGGTCATACTGAATTAATAAAAATGACAGGTGATTATGAATTTGAAAAATTAGGTGAAACTCAAGATGATGCAATAGGTGAAGCTTTCGACAAAGTGGCAAGAGTAATTGGATTAACTTACCCTGGAGGGCCAAATATTGAAAGATTAGCAGCCGAAGGAAAAAATACATATAAGTTACCGATTCCTGTAAATGATAATACATATAACTTTAGTTATAGTGGATTAAAAAGTAGCGTGATTAATTTAGTTAATAATGAACGTCAGAGAGGAAATGAAATTAGAAAAGAAGATTTAGCGTGTTCATTTCAAACGGTAGCCGTTGATGAGTTAAAAAGAAAATTAGAGTTAGCATTAATAAACACAAATATTAAAAATGTAATAATAGCTGGAGGAGTATCGGCTAATAAGTATTTAAGAAAAGAATTATCAAATGTCTGTAAAAAATACAACGCTACACTAGATTTACCGGAATTTATATATTGCACAGATAATGCTGCTATGATTGGAGCTGCAGCTTATCCATTATATTTAAAAGAAGAATTCACAGATTTGGATTTAAATGCTGAGTCAAATTCTCAAATATGTTGAAAAGTATATTGTTATCAACAATTTTACAAAGACTATAAAATATGATATAATTTAGGTACGGGGTAGTTTGGTTTCGACATATAAATACTAGAAATGATTGCAAGTGGTAGGCATACCTAAAATGCATAAAAAAATAAATAACGAAACTAATTATAGTTTTGCTCCAGTATACGCTTAATAACGCGTAGGAGTACTTTATAATTGCTTTGCTTATAGGGCATTTATAAGGTTAATACATATAAGATATATTATTTTATTTGATTAATGTAAAATAACGAATTATTAATTAATCTTGTTATGTAGAAAGTGTGTTGGAGCTGTCTACGTAATAAAATAAATTCCAACTAAACTTGTAGATATTGTTTAATAGGTTATATTGGACACGAGTTCAAATCTCGTCTACTCCACCAAATTAGTTAATTAATCTCAATATTGAGATTTTTTTATTTGGTAAAATAATTGCTAAATTAATAAAATCATTATACAATATTACTAGGTGATAATATGGGTAAAGTATATAATAAAGTATTAGAATTTGAAAAAAAGTTTTCTGGTGGAATTGCATGGCGACTAAAAAATCATTGTAAAGTTGTTGAAGAATACATAAATCCGGATGAAGAAATTTTATATGCTTTCTGTGCTCAAAAAAATGAAAAAGTAACAGAAGTATTTAATACTTTTGTAATTGTAGTAACATCTAAAAGATTACTTTTAGGACATAAAAGATTATTATGGGGTAGTTTTTTATATTCAATAACACCAGATTTATATAATGATTTACAAGTATATAAGGGATTAATTTGGGGAAAAATAACAATTGATACTGTTAAAGAAAAAATTGTTTTAACTAATTTACCAAAGAATGGGTTAGATGAAATTGAAACTACTATTTCTGAATTTATGATGGAAGCAAAACAAAGATATAACGATGAAGAAGGAAAATAAATTAATAATATTTCTTTTTATATTAATTATTGTTTTTAGTATATTTTTATATTTTGCTTTTA
>JAZSOX010000155.1:0-2549 GCA_045537175.1 Bacilli bacterium | reverse complement strand
TATTGAAGTAGAAAAACCTTATATTGAAGAATTAGAAGAATACACAAAGAATTTACTTACTGAGATTGAAGTTAGAACTATAGGCTTCTATTTAACTGAACATCCTGTTAGTAAGTATAGAGAAGTATACTTTGTTAATTCTAGTAATATTACAGAGTACTTTGATAAAAATGTTAAGATAGTAGTTATGATTAGTAATATTAGAGAGACAACGACGAAGAATAATGATGTTATGGCTTTTGTATTAGGTAGTGGTGAATATGGAGATATTGATCTTACTATATTTCCTAATACTTATAAGAGATTTAATAAGATTAGTAAAGGTAATGTTATAGAAGTTAATGGAAGAGTAGAGAGAAGATTTGATAAGTATCAAGTTATTGTTAATTATATTAATATATTGGAGGATAATTAATTATGAATAAAAAGAAGGGTGCTTTTATTGTTATATCTGGTCCATCTGGTGTTGGTAAGAATACTATAGCGGATATTCTTATAGATAAAGGGTATGGTATATACTCAGTATCTGTTACTACGAGAGGGATTAGAGAAGGAGAAAAAGAGGGAAAAGATTACTTCTTTGTATCTAAAGAAGAATTTGATAAGAATATAGAAGAGGGGAACTTCTTAGAATATGCTCAGTTTGGAGATAATTATTATGGCACTTTAAAGAGTTATGTATTTGATAATTTAGATAATGGTACTAATGTTATAGCGGTTGTGGATATGCAAGGTGGAGTTAATATAGAGAATATATTTCCTGAAGTAGTACTTATATTTATTATGCCTCCTTCTTTTGAAGAGTTAGAAAAGAGACTTAGAGGTAGAGGTACTGATAGTGAAGAATCTATATTAAAAAGATTAGATATCGCTAAGAAAGAGATGGACTTTAGTAGTCATTATGATTATGTTGTTATCAACAATACTGTTGATGAGTGTATCAATGAAATAGTTAATATTATAGATAAAGAAGTTATTAAAATTAATGAGAATCACTAGTAATGATATGAACCCCGTTTCTTGGACAAAAGAAACGAGGTTTTTATATGTCAAAATTAACTTATGAAGATAAGATAAATATTTATAATGAAAGAAAAAAAGGAAACACTTTAAGTAACCTTTCTAAAAAATATGGTGTTACAGATGATGTTATAAAGTTTTTAATAAGATTAATCGACAAACATGGTTATGATATTTTAAGAACTAATAAAAATAGATACTTTCCATCTTATGAAAAAGAACGAATTATTAATAGAGTTTTATTAAATAATGAATCAGCTTATTATGTAGCTGTTGATGAAGGTTTATTAAGTTGTGGAATGTTAAGAATTTGGATTAAAAATTATAAAGAAATGGGTTATAATATAGTTGAACGAAAGCGAGGTCGGCCAACTATGCCAAAATTAACAAAGAAAAAGGAAAACGAAACAAAGGATGAAAAGATTAAAAGATTAGAAGAAGAAAATTTATATTTAAAGGCAGAACTTGAATACTCAAAAAAATTGAGAGCCGTTGTTCAAGCAAGGAAGAATCAACAACAGAAGAAAAAGTAAATGTTGTAAGTGAACTTCGGCTAAAGTATCCATTAGCGATTCTTCTAAAAGTATCTGGTTTAGCTAAATCAGTGTATTATTATACTTTATCTAAAAATGATAAAGATGATAAAAATAAAGAAATAATAGATAAAATAAAAGAAATATTCAATTATCATAAGGAAAGATATGGTTATAGACGAATAACATTAGAATTAAGAAATCAAGGATATAACATTAATCATAAAAAAGTTTATAGAATAATGGTTAAATTAGGATTAAAACCATTAAAGAGAAATAAAAGAAAGTATTCATCGTATAAAGGAACTGTTGGTACAATAGCTGATAATCATATAAACAGGGAATTTAATGCAAATAAACCTAATGAAAAATGGTATACTGATGTTACAGAATTTAATCTAAGAGGAGAAAAATGCTATTTATCGCCCATATTAGATGGTTATAATGGTGAAGTAATCTCTCATAATATTTCTAAATCACCTAATTTGGAACAAATAAATGACATGCTAAATAAAGCATTTGATAATAAAAATCTAGAAGGATTAATATTCCATTCAGATCAAGGCTGGCAATACCAACATCAATCTTATCAACAAAGATTAAAGAACAAAGGAATAACACAGAGTATGTCTAGAAAAGGAAATAGTATGGATAATGGAATGATGGAAAACTTCTTTGGTATACTTAAAACAGAGATGTTTTATGACCAAGAAAGTAAATATAAAACATTAGATGATTTAATAAAAGCAATAGATGACTATATTTATTATTATAATTATGATAGAATTAAAGTAAAATTAAAAGGACTGTCACCCGTAAATTACAGGTTACAATCCTTAAATTAGAAACTATTTATAAACTGTCCAACTTTTGGGGTTCAGTTCATTTTAGGTAGTTTTAATAAAAAAGGAGTAAACATGAAAAAAATATTATTAATATTACCAATTATATTATTAACTGCTTGTACAATTAACGATAATAAAGAAGTATTAGAAG
>JAZSOX010000025.1:0-4266 GCA_045537175.1 Bacilli bacterium | reverse complement strand
ATTCTTCTTGTTCCATAGATAATCTAACTTGAACATTATTATCTATTTTTGACTCTAGATTAATATATTTTATTTCTAATTTAATATCTCTTATTAATGACAATGCTCTTTTTTCACTATTAATCTCTTGCATATATTCTAATTTTTTAGAAGTACTAAGTGGCAAGAATGTAGTAATTGCATCAGTTAGTAAATTTAAATCTTCATTATCATTAACTGTTTTTAAAATGCTATTTGAAATATTAGGAGCTGAGTTAATATAATCATTTAAAATTTCTTTAAGTTTTTTTCTAATTATATTTTCTCCGGCCTCTTCTAATTTAGGAAGAACAATATCTGTTACAATAGCATCAATTATTTCACTACTAAAAGATTCATAATCTAATATTTTAACTCTTTTTTCACCTTTTAAAGTTACTCTTAAATTCCCATTAGAAAGTTCTATTTTATTCTTTATATATGCTACTACACCAACATTCGGCAAATCTTCAATTGATGGATCATTTTCTTTAGAATCGTGAGGTGAAAGTATAAGGACACGATTATTATACTTCTTACTACTAACTTTAATAATTTTTTTGCTTATTTCATCTTTTAGTTCTAATTTTATCTCTTGAAAGGGCAAAATCACTAAGTCTTTTAAAAGCATTACTAGTAGTGTGTAGTCCATATCGCACCTCCGAAAATACAAATTTTATTATATAGAATTATTTCACTTTTGTCCACCACAAAAGACATATTTATTTTTATTTTCTTTAACAAAAAAATTTTATCTTTAAAGATAAAATTTTCTAATGTGTATATTTTTATATTTATTAAATATTTAATTATTTATTATTCTCTTTTAAAATTTCTAATGCTCTATGCATTTTCATATCATATTTAACAACATCTAAAGTACCATAAGCATTAATTAATTCTTCAACTTTAATTCCATAATTGTCAGCCATTTCTTTAGCTTTAGCTTCAACTTCTTTTTCACTAAAATCTATTTTTTCTTGTTCGGCAATTTCTTCAATTACATAACGATATTTAATTCTCTTAGTGGCTTCTGGTTCCATTTGTTTATGTAAATCTTCATGAGTTGTACCAGTTAATTGGAAGTATTGTTCTATATCAATTCCTTGAGCTCTTAATTGTTGTGCATAACCATCAATCATTCTATGAACTTCTTCTGAAATTATTTCTGGATTGATTTCAACTTCTAACTTTTCTGATGCTGCAGCAAGTAAATCTTCTACAAATTTATCTTCAATTTCAGCTTCTTTTCTTTGTTTAATTGTTTTTTCAACTTCACTTTCAAATTCTTCTTTAGTTTTAACTTCTAATCCTAAATCAGCATAAAAATCTTCATTAATTTCAGGTAAAACTCTAGTTTTGATTTCATGAATTGTAACTTTGAATGTAACTGGTTTATTTTTTAGATCTTCAACATAATTTTCTGGGAATACTAAATTAAGTTCAACTTCTTCTCCAGCTTTTTTCCCAACTAAGCCTTCTTCAAAACCAGGAATAAATGTATGAGAACCAATTTCTAATGGATAATTTTCTCCTTTTCCACCATCTAATGGTTTTCCGTCAACGTATCCATCAAAATCAATTACTACTGTATCTCCATTTGCTACAACGCCATCTTCTTTAACAACAACTTCAGCAAGTTGAGTTCTTAACGTTTCAATTTCAGAATTTAATTCTTCTTTAGATACTTTAGCTTTTTCTTTTTTTACTCCTAAATCTTTATAACTAGCTAATTTAACTTCTGGTTTAGTAATAATAGTAAATTTAAAAATAACTGATCCATCACTAATTCCTGTAACATCTACTGCTGGCTCAATAATTGGATGCAAATCATTAGTTTCTAATAATTCTTTATAAGCGACGTTAATTGCTTCATTAACAGCTTCTCCATATAAAGATTCAACACCATATTTTTTTAAATAAACATCTTTAGGTGCAGCGCCCTTTCTAAAACCATCTATTTCGATATCTTTATTTACTTTTTTAAAAGCATTATCTAAACATTTAGTCCATTTTTCGCCTTCTAGTTTAATTTCTATTTCATGTACGTTTTTCATTAAAACTCCTTCTTTCAATTAGATATTATAATATATTTAATCTATTTTTACAAGACTTATAAAATCTTACAGAAAATTAAAAAAAGCCCAAAAATTAGGCTACTTTTAATATTTTAATATTATATCCACCATTAGGACTTTCAACTAATACTGTATCACCAGTTTTATGTCCTTTAATAGCTAAACCAATTGGTGATTCAACTGATATTTTATTATTAAATGGATCTGCTTCTACAGAAGAAACCAATTTATATTCTTCTTCATCTCCATCTTCATCTTGAATAGTAACTACTGAACCAATTCCAGCGCTACCGCCTTTTTTCGCAGGATCTACAATCTTGCTATGTTCTAATTTATATTCTAATTCTTTAATTCTCGCTTCAATTTGAGCTTGTTCATTTCTAGCCGCATCGTAATCTGCATTTTCTGATAAATCTCCTTGAGCTCTAGCTTCTTTTAAAGCATTTATTATTTCTGGTCTTCTTACGTTTTTAAGTTCATTTACTTCTGTTTCTAACTCTAAATATCCTTCAGCAGTTAGTTCGAAAAAATCTTCATTTCTCATATCAAAAATCTCTCCTTTTTAATCAACGTACAAAATGATACTATAAAACACATTTTTTGTCAAATATTTTTATACGCATCATCGAGTACTTTTCAACTTCAATATCAATTGGTAATTTGACTACCATTTTAGGATGTCTTGCTATGTCAATCTTATCTCCGTCTTCATTGATAATCGTACTTATAGTATATGTAAAAGTTTCCATATTAGGACCAATAAATTCTACTACATCACCAACTTTAAAATAATTTCTTTGTTCTAATGTAATCATTCTATTCTCTTTATCATAATCCTTTACTATACCTAAGAAATCTTGATTAGAAATTTCTACTCTATCCGAAAAATAGCTTTCATCAACTCCCGGAAATTTATTATAAAATTGAGGCTTAGTGTCACGATTAGCTACTCTATCTAATATTTTACTATAATAAATTTTATCTTCTTCAGTTAAAGAGTTATTTAAAATACCATCAATCATTTTGCGATAACACATAATAACTGTTGCAATATAATAAACTGAGCGCATTCTTCCCTCAACTTTAAAAGAATTAATTCCAATATTTATCATATCTTCTAAGTATTCCACCATATTTAAATCTTTACTCATAAAGGTAAAATCTGGTTTATCGTTATTATTAAATACCCATCTACATATTTGCGCACATCCACCACGATTAGAATCTCTATTTGTGCAATAATTTGACAAAACACATTTACCACTTATTGATGTACACATTGCACCGTGAATAAAGCACTCAAGTTCTACACCTGTTTCTTTTTTTATTCTAATTATATCTTCGCGGCTTGCTTCTCTACCTAAAACAATTCTTGTAACTCCTAAATTCTTCCAAAAATTTACTGCTTCATAATTAAGAGTACTTGCTTGAGTAGATAAAATGATATCCAGTCCTGCCTCTTTTGCTAATTTTACGCCTATAATATCACTAACTATAACTGCATCAACATTTATTTTTTTAAAATTATCTAAATATTCTTTTAAATTTGCTAAGTTTTTATCATGAAAAACTATATTAACTGTAACATATACTCTCTTTCCTAAATTGTGAGCAAAAGTACAAGCCTCAGCCAATTCTTCAAGGCTAAAATTTTTAGCATTAGCCCTTAGGCTGTAATCTCTACCACCTACATATACAGCATCGGCACCATACAAAAGTGCCATTTTTAATCTTTCTAAGTCTCCTGCAGGAGCTAATAACTCAGTCATTAGAACCTCCTTTTAATTTATAAATAGTTTCTTTGTATAAAAAACCTTTATCGCTATCAATATCTACATCTTCTTTATTTAGTATATTCAAAATATCATCTATATTCATAAATGTTGAATTTACAAAATAGTATTTAGCATTTAATTCCATTAATTCTAAGCCATTTAATATTTTATTGTGATAAAAATATGTTCCATATTCATTTTCATATATTAAAAACTTGTGTCCTGTATTATCAATCAATAATGGATTTTCTTTTTCTATATTATAGAATTTACTATAATTATCTATTAATAATCTTCTTGAATACATAACTCCAGTATAGCCAAAAACAAATAAAGTTATTTCCTTTTTTGCCCTTTGAATAATATATTCTATTTCTTCTTTTGTAATATCTGTA
>JAZSOX010000140.1:0-3869 GCA_045537175.1 Bacilli bacterium | reverse complement strand
ATTAGCAGGTTTAATTTTATTACTTAAAAGCTCATCAACTAAATTTAACAAATTAATAAAACTATCTTCATAAATATATACATTAGTCATCAAAATAATTGCAACTGCCCTTCATTATCATTAGATTTCTTTATTTTGTTTTCTAAAATTAAATTACTTTCAATAAATTCTTTTTTAAATAATGAATTATCTATAAAATATTTGTTATTACAAGTGATAAAGTATTTTGCTCTTTTTAACACTACTCCCATTTTTTTCAAATCTTTGAAGTCAATATTAAAATATTTTCTTGAAGAAATAATCCTTTTTGCACTTGTAATTCCCACCCCTGGTATTTTTAATAATTCTAAATAACTACAAGAATTGATTTCTTTAGGAAATTCATTCAAATGTCTTAAAGCCCAATCTGCTTTTGGATCAATTAAAATATTGAAATTAGGATTATTTTTATCTAAAATATCTTCTACTTTGAACCCATAAAAACGTAGTAACCAATCTGCTTGATACAACCTATTTTCTCTTCTTAATGGCGGTATTACTAAACTTGGTAAATATCTGTCTTCATTTACTGGTATATAAGCTGAATAAAAAACTCTTTTTAAATTAAAATTTTGATATAGATTTTCACTTTTATTCATTATGTCTAAATCTGTTTCTTGCGTTGCCCCAATAATCATTTGAGTGCTTTGGCCTGCTGGAACAAATTTCTTATTATGATGTGTTTTTACATAATCCATTATCTTGGTTATTTTATTTTCTGTTTTATTAGGCGCAAGTAATCTTAAACCTTCATTAGTAGGCAACTCTATATTAGCACTTAATCTGTCAACTAAACTTCCTAATTTTTTTAATAAATATTCATTAGAACCAGGAATAGCTTTAGCATGAATATAACCTCCAAAATGATATTTATTTCTAAGAAGCGAAATAGTTTGTATCATAAGTTCCATTGTATAATCAGGATTTTTTATAATACCAGAACTTAAAAATAATCCTTCAATATAATTTCTTTTATAAAAATTAATTGTTAATTCACATATTTCTTCCGGAGTAAATATTGCTCTTTTTATATTATTGCTTTTTCTATTAATACAATATTTGCAATCAAATATACATGCGTTAGTCATTAAAATTTTTAAAAGTGAAATACATCTTCCGTCTGAAGCAAATGAATGACAAATTCCAGCAACCGCAGTATTTCCTATACCAGTTTTATTATTTCTTGTGCTGCCGCTTGAAGAACATGACGCATCATACTTAGCACTATCAGCTAGAATAATTAATTTTTCTTTTAGAGTCATATTAACCACCAAAAATATTATACTATAAAAACGCCCATCACACAAACGTTTGTTTTTGTTAATTTTTGCCATAAAAAAGGGTCTTTAAAAGACCTATTTTAATATTTCTCTTATTACCGCTATATTTTCATATTGAATTGATATATAGTCACTTGCTGTATCAGAGTTTGTAACAATATCATTAATTGTATTAATTTTAGCTTTATATTTAGTAGTAAGTTCATTAATTAAATCGGTAGTACTTTCACTATTTAATTTTATAATATTTGTATACTTTGAATTTTTAAATTTATTTTTTATTTCATTCATTGCATTTTCACTACCAGATTCTTCTATCTCTTGTAAAGATATAATATCAAAGCCATAATTTTCTAAATACTTAAATGTATTAGTAGATACAACTAAAGTATTATTGCCATTTTCTTTTGCTTCCTTAGCAATATTTCTAAGTTCAGCATCAACCCAAGAAACTTTTTCATATAATTCATCATACTTTTTAGTAACAGCATCTTCTTTAATTGCATTATCTAAATATTCATTTAATGATGTTTTTATATTTTTTGCTAACATCAAGAAATTATTTGGTGCTAACCATAATTCAGTTAAATTATTATTATAATTAAGACCATAAGTCGCATCAATAATTAACAAATCATCATTCTTATTTAAAAATGATTTTGCAATTTCTTTTTCGTTTCCTAAACCAATATAAACAAATAAATCACCATTAGCATAATTTTCCACTTGTTTATCAGTTAAACTATATTCTTCTAAATTAACTCCAATTGGATAGATACTTTCTATATTACTATTTTCTCCATACAAATAGTCTGTAATAAACTCTACTGGATAAATAGTAGTATAAATATTAGCATTCTCCAATTTATTATCTTTTACATCACACCCACTAAATAAAAATATACACACAATTAATAAACATAACAATTTTATTCTTTTCATAACATCCTCTATTCACTATTTAATTGTACTATAATAATTTTTTTTAATCAAGATATAACGGAAGTCAACAAAGTTCATATTTACCATCGTTTTCCTGATATCAGAAAAAAATTTGTTAATTAATAAAGTCTATTTTCCAACATCCACTATTTTTATGTTTACACGAAAAATTTCTTATTTCCTAATGCTAATTTCTATTCTAAACCACATAATTTTTTATCATACTGATGTCAGGAAAAAGGTTAGTAAATTAGTAAATTTATTTTCTATTTTCCAATTTTTTTAGTTCCGCCCTTTCAATTTCTTTAATAGATTTTTCAGGAGTTGGTAAATCTTCAGGCATTGTACCACCAATTTTATCAATTGTATCTCTAATCGCTCTACCAACTTTATAATGAGTATCAGTAGCTGTTTTCTCGTTTGACGAAATTTGTTTTTCTAATAAAGCCTCAGTTTGAGTAATTCTGAATATATTTGCTCCAAGTTCGGCGCTTCCCATATTATCTAAAATATCTTCTCTATATCTTAAGCCTTTTCTTTTGGCTATATCATCCGCTGTCTCACCATTATATAAACCTTTGTAACAGCATTAGTAAATCTATCAAAATTTTTTACACCTTTTTCTCTAGCTACTTTATATAATAGTTTGTTACCATCTCTAGTTTGTTTTCTCCTATATAGTCTTTTCTCATCTTCAGACAACTTGGAATATTCTAACTCACTTATCTCCAATTTTCTTGTTTGAATAGCAAAATAGGTTTGTCCTAAAGCAACATTCTTATGTCTAGAAGGATTTGCATTTTGAACAATTAAATAACAAGCATATCTAGACAATTTATAATCTAATATGCATTTTTGTGCATTTGATCCAATATCAACCATTTTCCCGTTAACAGGAAAATGGTCATCTACATTATTATCACTTAATTTGCAAGAAATTTTTGCCTTATTACTTTGACAAAATGCTCCCACTTTGAATATTCTAAAGCTATCATCAATTCTCTCGCTTCCCAATACTCATTTCCATTTTCGTCGATTTTCTTAATACTATCAAAAACCTTTTCTTGATATTTACATAATTCATTCATTTCAAAACCCACCTTTCATATTATGTATAGACATTATACACATAAAAAATAAATCTCACAATAAATATTGTGAGATTTATAAATTATATCCATTTCTTTTTATCTATAACATAAGTTTCTATTAAAAGTAAGATTGTAGACATTATTATTGCACCAATAACATCACTCATAAAGTGTGCTCCTAAGTAAACCCTACTAAATGCTACTAATACTGGTAATAATCCTAATACAACGCTTAACGCTATTTTTAATTTCTTATTCATATTACTCTTTAATACAAAATATATAAGTATTCCATAAAGTGTTGTCGCAGCCATTGTATGTCCACTTGGGAATGAATAGCTATGCTCTGTTACAAAAGAAATTACATTAGGTCTTTCTCTTGCAATGATTATTTTTATTAAATTATTTACCAACGTAGATATAATAACTACACTAGTAACAATTAGTCCATGATTTTTCTTTTTTAAAATAATAAATAATATAAGAAAGAATACACACATGGAAATAATAAATAAAG
>JAZSOX010000070.1:0-9607 GCA_045537175.1 Bacilli bacterium | reverse complement strand
ATATTTGCTAATTCCTTTATAATTACCATTTTCATTAAAATCATCATTATCATAAGTAAATGCAGTAAGAGTAATATCTGAAGTTATTTCTTTAATTAATTTACCACTTGTTAATTTAATTGAAGTAAGTAATGTTTCTTCATTATATTCTTCTTCAGTAGTATGACTATACCAAACACCAGGATTTCTGTGATAATCGTCGTATAAATATATTTCTAAATAGTCATAAAATTCCACAGTATCTTTTGGCGATAATATAGTTTTATTAATTTCTTTTTCGTTAGTTAAAAAATTAATTTGATATCCAATTTTATATTCTTCTGAATTTTCATGATTCATTCTATATAAGTCGAACGTTTCTATTTGATTGTTTCCTGTAATTAAATCTTCATTTGTGTAATAAACTTCGAAAGATGATATATCTTGATGATATTGCCAATTAGAAGTATATTCTTTTATTAACTCTCTTTCTTTGTTCCTTCCATAGTATTTATATAAACCTAATTTAATTGGATTGTTATCAATGTATTCACCAGTTTCTGGTTCAATGTCGCTATTATTAACATTCTCTTGTTTTATTTTTGGATTATCATTTTGCTGCTTTTGGTTGTTTAAAAAGTAATTAATTCCTAATAAACTAAGTGTAATTATTAAAAAAGTAATAATTGTTAATGCTATTTTTTTCATTGTATCACCTTAAATATTATATCAAATAAAAAGTATAATTGAGAAAAAAATGTTGATAATATTATTGTAGGGGTTTACTCTACGGAAAAAGGCGTTGAATTATCAATGCCTTTTTAAATAAAATGTTTGACTAACATACAATTGTTTGTTATATTAATGGTGGTAAAAAAGTTAATTGTATTTATATAGATTGTGGTGATATTATGGATAAAATAGTAATAAGAGGAGCTAGAGAAAATAATTTAAAAAATATTGATTTAGAACTTCCTAAAAATAAGTTAATTGTTATGACTGGTGTGTCAGGTAGTGGAAAGAGTAGTTTAGCATTTGATACTATTTATGCTGAAGGAGAAAGAAGATATGTTGAAAGTTTATCTGCATATGCAAGACAATTTATTGGTAACAGCGAAAAACCAGATGTAGATTCAATTGAAGGGTTATCTCCAAGTATTTCTATTGATCAAAAAACTACAAATAAAAATCCTAGATCAACAGTGGGAACAATAACTGAATTATATGATTATTTAAGATTATTATTTTCTAGAATAGGTATTCCATATTGTCCACATCATAAGATTCCTATTAAAAGTCAAAGCATAGAAGAAATGACTAATAAAGTACTTGATATGGAAGAAGGAACTAAATTAGAAATTTTTGCTCCAGTGGTTAGGGGCGAAAAAGGAACTCATAAAGATTTAATTGAAGATTTAAGAAGTAAGGGTTTTACAAAGATTAAAGTTAATGGGGTTATGTATACTGCTGGTGATGAAATAAACTTAGAAAAAAATATTAAAGATGATATATATGTTTTAATAGATAAGTTGCCAGTTAGCCATGATGAGAGAAGTAGAATATTTGAAGCATTAGAAACTAGTTGTAGGATGTCTAATGGATTAGTAATTATTAGAGTTAATGATGAAGAAGACATTTTAATGAGCGAAAATTATGCTTGTCCGTATTGTAATTTTTCAATAACAGAATTAGAACCAAGGATGTTTTCTTTTAATTCTCCATATGGCGCTTGTGATGATTGTAAAGGTTTAGGTACAAGACTTAAAATAAGTGAAGATTTAATTATTCCTGATAAATCTAAAAGTATTAATAAAGGCGCTATTGTTGCAATTAATTTAGATAATAATATGTATATTAGTAGTTTAAAAACAGTAGCAGAGCATTATGGCATTGATTTAGATATGCCTGTTAATGAGATGCCTAGAAAAGATTTAGATATTATTTTATATGGTACTAATGATATAATGGATTTTCATTATGTAGCCAAAAATGGTAGTACTAGAAATACTAAATCAAGGTATGAAGGAATCGTTAATAATTTAGAAAGAAGATATATAGAAACTAGTAGTTCTTGGATTAGAGAATGGATTGAAGGATTCATGGTTGAATCTACTTGTAATCATTGTAAGGGAACTAGATTAAAAGAAGAAATTTTAGCGGTTAAAATAAATAATAAGAATATTTATGATATGACTATTATGGCTATTGATGAGCTATATGATTTTATCAGTAATTTAAAGTTAAATAATGAAGAAAAAGAAATTAGTAATTTATTATTAAAAGAGATTTTATCTAGACTGAATTTTTTAAAAAATGTAGGTTTAAATTATTTAACATTGGCAAGAAGTGCTGCTACATTATCTGGTGGAGAAGCGCAACGAATAAGACTTGCTACACAAATAGGAAGTAGATTGTCAGGTGTTTTATATGTGCTTGATGAACCATCTATAGGTCTTCATCAAAGAGACAATGAAAAATTAATTAATTCCTTAAAAGAAATGAGAGATTTAGGAAATACTTTAGTGGTTGTAGAACATGATACTGATACAATGCTTGCAGCAGATTACTTAGTAGATGTTGGTCCAGGAGCTGGAGATGCTGGTGGATATATTGTAGCTCATGGTACGCCAGAAGAAGTAATGCAAAATGATAAAAGTATAACTGGAAGATACTTAAGTGGCAAAGAAAAAATAGAAATACCTAAGAAACATCGTAAGGGTAATGGATTATTCTTAGAAGTTAAAGGTGCTAAAGAGAATAATCTGAAAAATGTAAGTGTTAAATTTCCTTTAAATAAGTTTGTTGTAGTAACTGGTGTATCTGGTTCTGGTAAATCAACTTTGGTTAATGAAATATTATATAAAACATTACACAAAGAATTTTATAAATCAAAAGATATTCCTGGTAAGTGTAAGGAAATTAAAGGAATAGAAAATGTTGATAAAGTAGTAAATATTAGTCAAGATGCTATAGGAAGAACTCCTAGAAGTAATCCGGCAACTTACGTTGGAGTATTTGATGATATAAGAGATGTATTCGCCAACATGAAAGAATCAAAAATGAGAGGTTATGATAAGAGTAGATTCTCATTTAATGTTAAAGGTGGAAGATGTGAAGCGTGTTGGGGCGACGGTGTTAAGAAAATAGAAATGCACTTTTTACCAGATGTTTATGTTCCTTGTGATGTATGTGGTGGTAAACGTTATAACAGAGAAACTTTAGATGTTAAATTTAAAGAAAAGAGTATTTCTGATGTATTAGATATGAGAGTATCTGAAGCAATACCGTTTTTTGAAAACATTCCTAAAGTCAAAGATAAATTGCAAGTAATGTATGATGTAGGACTTTCTTATATTACTTTAGGTCAAGGTGCTCCTACATTATCTGGTGGGGAAGCTGGAAGAGTTAAATTAGCCAAGGAGTTACAAAAAAAAGCAACTGGTAAATCGGTATTTATTTTAGATGAACCAACTACAGGACTTCACTCAGCTGATATTAAGAAACTATTAGAAGTATTAAATAGAATTGTTGATAATGGTGATACAGTTATAGTTATAGAACATAATTTAGATGTTATTAAACAAGCGGACTATGTAATTGACTTAGGACCAGAAGGTGGAAAGTTTGGAGGAGAGGTTATTGTAACAGGAACTCCAGAAGAAGTTGCAAAATGCGAAAAGTCTTATACCGGAATGTTTCTAAAGAAAATCTTTGATAAAGAAAAATAATAAAAAAAGAAGTAATCTAAGTATTCACAGGTTACTTTTTTTAGTTTATAATGTTAAAAGGAGAGTGTAGAAATGAATCCTGTATTGTTTACTTTATTCGGAATTGAAATAAGATGGTATTCTATTCTTTTATTAACAGGTATGATTATTGCAATGTTTATGTTTATAAAAGAGGGAAAAAGATTTAATATTCCAAAAGATTTTACTTTTAACTTGGCTTTTTGGGTAATAATAATTGGAATTATTAGTGCAAGATTATATTATTGTATTTTTAATTTTTCTTTGTATAAAGATAATTTATTAGACATTTTTAAAATTTGGGAAGGTGGGCTTGCTATTCATGGTGGGCTTATCGGAGGTTTTATAACATTATTTATATATACTAAAAAATATAGTGTTAATACTTATAAAATAACTGATATGGCAGTAGTTCCACTACTTCTTGCTCAATCTATAGGAAGATGGGGTAATTTCTTTAATAGTGAAGCTCATGGTGTAGCAACAACTTATTATCATTTAAAAGAATTACATATACCAGAAAAGATAATTGAAGGAATGAAAATTGGTAATGTGTATTATCATCCAACATTCTTTTATGAAAGCTTATATTGTTTAATTGGTTTTATCATTTTACTTTTTGTAAGACGTTATCGTTATTTAAAAAGAGGTCAATTAACTTGTATATATTTAATGTATTATTCTGTAGGTAGATTTTTTATTGAGTCTTTAAGAACTGATTCTTTAATGTTTGGTGGATTTAGAGTAGCTCAAATAATATCTGTATTATTATTTGTAATTGGCTTAATTGCATTTATGATTTTAGGAAGAAAAGGTCGTTTTGAAGATTTATATAATGAAGAACAAAATGGTCCAATTAGGTTTTAGAAAGGATATATTATGTACGATTTAATAATTATTGGTATGGGAATTGGTGGGATTACTGCTGGTATTTATGCTAAAAGAGGTAATTTAAATGTTCTTTTAATAGATAAAAGTGCTCCAGGAGGAATGCTTAATAATATTGAGCGTATTAGTAATTATCCTGGACTTATGAATATTAGAGGTGTAGAGTTCTCTCAAAAGTTATTTGAACAAGTAAAAGATTTAGAAATTCCTTATAAGTTTGAAGAAGTTACTAAGTTAGAAGTAGAAGATGATGTAAAAAAAGTAATTACAAATCGTGGAGAGTATTTAGCTAATAATGTTATTATAGCAACAGGAACTAAACCTAAATATTTAGGACTTGATAATGAAAAAGATTTATTAGGAAGAGGAATTAGTACTTGTGCTACTTGTGATGGTGCATTTTACAAAGATAAAGAAGTTGCAGTTGTAGGTAGTGGTAATAGTGCTCTTCAAGAATCATTATATTTAGCAAATATATGTAGTAAAGTATATATTTTAAATAAAAAAACTGGCTTTAAAGGTGAAGATATTTTAGTAGAAAAAGTTAAGAATCATCCAAAAATTGAAATAATATATGGTGTAAATATAAAAGAATATAATGAAGTTGATGGTAAAATAGAAAGCATATTACTTGATAATGAAACAAGAATAAATGTTGCTGGAGTATTTATTTATATTGGATATAGACCAAATACAGATATGTTTAGCGAGTTAAATATTACAAATATGCAAGGACATATAATAGTAGATGAAAATTTTGAAACTACTATTGAAGGTGTATATGCAATTGGTGATGTTATAAAAAAAGATATTTATCAATTAGTTACGGCATCTTCTGATGCTATTCATGCTGTTAGTAATATATCTAAAATTACATATTAATCCCTTATGGGGTTTTTTATTTGTTAGTGATATTGTCCGGTTATATAATCTGTTTTGTATGTTATAATGAAATTATCAGAGAGTTAAAAAATTAATGCAAAAAGGAGGTTTGGATGAAAGAAGAAAAAATGCATTTAATTAACAAAATTTTTAATAATGAAACTATACGTACTGTATGGGATAAAGATAAGGAAAAATATTATATAAGTGTTATTGACATTATTAGGGTTTTAACAGAAAGTGAAAATCCAAGAAAATATTGGAGTGTTTTAAAAATCAGATTAAAAAAAGAAGGAAATGAGATGGCTACAAATTGTAGTCAACTGAAATTAAAAGCAATAGATGGAAAATATTATAATACAGATGTTGTTGATATTGAAAATATGTTTAGATTAATCGAATCTATTCCAAGTAAGAATGCAGAGCCAATAAAACAATGGTTAGCAAAACTTGGTAGAGAAAGAATAGATGAAACTTTTGACCCATCAATTGCATTCCAAAGAGCAATCGATACATATCGCATAAAAGGATATGGTGAAGATTGGATAGCAAAAAGAATTAAAACTTTACAAGAAAGAAAAGAGCTTACTGATATTTGGAAAGAAAATGGTGTAACTGAACAAAAGGAATATGCAATACTAACTAATGAAATATATAAGAGTTGGTCTGGGATGACAGCAAAAGAATACAAGGAATATAAGGGCTTAAGAAAAGAATCTTTGAGAGATAATATGGATAATTTAGAATTAATTTTAACTGATTTGTCTGAAGAAGCAACTAAAAGATTAGCAGCCAAAAAGAAACCACAAGGATTAAAGGCGAATATAGATGTTGCGAAAATTGGTGGAGGGGTTGCAAAAGCTGCTAGAGATAATATGGAAATCGCTTTAGGGGAATCAATTATCACAAAAGATAATAAGTTAAATTATCAGTATTCACAGAATGATATTTTGAAAATAAATGAAAAAAATAATTAAGATAAATCAATATGAGATTTATCTTTTTTGTAGTATAATAATTTTGTAGGTGAAATTATGTTAGTAAGTAATGAATGGAAAGATTATAAAATTTTAAAAACTAGCAAAGGAATGAAATTAGAAAGTTGGAAAAATGTTTTACTACTTCGTCCAGATCCTGTTGTAACTTGGGATATGGGAGATTTTTCTGAATTTAAAATAAATGCAATTTATCATAGAAGTAATACTGGTGGAGGTCGTTGGGAAAACAAAATGAAGACTCCAGAATCTTGGGTAGTAAGTTATAAAAATTTAAGATTTTTGCTTAAGGAAATGGGATTTAAACATACAGGATTATTTCCAGAACAAGCTACTAACTGGGATTTTGCTATGAATAAAATAAAAAATGCTAATAGAGATGTAAAAGTACTAAATTTATTTGCATATACAGGCGCAGCATCAGTTGCCTGTTTATCAGCTGGAGCATCTGTTACACATGTAGATTCATCTCGTGGCATGACAGATTGGGCTAAAGAAAATGTTAAATTAAATCATTTAGAAGATAAACCAATAAGATATTTAGTAGATGATGTAGTTAAATTTGTTAAAAGAGAAATACGCCGTGGTAATAAATACGACGCTATTATAATGGATCCGCCTAGTTATGGTCGTGGTGCCAATGGAGAAGTATGGTCTTTAGAAAGCGATTTAGAAGATTTAATTAAATTATGTAAAGAAATATTAAATGAAGATTTTTTATTCTTTATAATTAATACTTATTCAACAAATTTACCAAGTGTAAGTTTAGAAAATATATTAAAATTAAACTTTAGTAACAAAAAAATATTAGTAGATGATTTATGTCTACCTATAGAAAATAGTAATATTTATTTATCTTGTGGAATTACAGGTCGTGTAGAGAATGAATAAATTAAATGTTTTATATGAAGATAATCATATAATAGTTGTCGAAAAGAAACCAAATGTTTTATGTCAAAGCGATTATACAAAAGACTTAGATTTACTTACTATGGTTAAAAATTATGTTAAAGAAAAATATGAAAAACCAGGTAATGTTTATATAGGGCTTGTTCATAGATTAGATAGACCAGTTGGTGGCATTATGGTTTTTGCTAGAACTAGCAAAGCTGCGGCCAGACTTTCTAAAATTATTCAAAATCATGAAATGAAAAAAGAATATTTACTTGTTTGCGAAGGAAAACTAAATGATACCGGGTATTTTGAAGACTATATTGAAAAAATAGATGCAGTGAGTGTTATTAGTAATGAAGTTAATGGTAAATATTCAAAGTTAGAATACGAGGTAATAGACCGAAAAGAAAATTTAAACTTAGTCAAAGTTAATTTAATTACGGGAAGACATCACCAAATAAGACTTCAATTTGCAAGTAGACATTGTCCTTTATATGGTGATCAATTATATGGTAAACAAGATAAAAAACAAATAGCATTATATGCATATCATCTTTCATTTAAGCATCCAGTAAAAGAAGAAATTATGGATTTTAAATTAATGCCACAAGGTGGAATATGGAGTGAATTTAGATATGACGCATGAATTATTGGTACCAGTTGGTAATTATGAATCTTTAATTGAAGCAATTAATAATGGTGCAGATGCAGTCTATTTAGGTGGTAAAAGATTTGGGGCAAGAGCTTTTGCTAATAATTTTACTTTAGAAGAATTAGATAATGCTACTAAATTATGCCATTTATATGGAGTTAAAATTTATGTTACTGTTAATACTCTTATTTATGAACAAGAAATAGATGATGCTCTAGATTATTGTAAAGAATTACATAAAATTGGCGTGGATGCCGTAATTATGCAAGATATTGGACTTATAAATTTAGTTCATCAAGTATTACCTAATTTAGAAATTCATGCATCAACACAAATGCATAATCATTCTAAAGAATCTTTAGCATTTTTAGAAAGACTTGGAATAAAGAGAATAGTTTTTGCAAGAGAACTTTCTCTTGGTTATATAAATAACATTAATACAACTTTAGAAAAAGAAGTATTTATTCATGGATCTTTATGTGTATCTTATAGTGGTCAATGCTTATTTTCATCATGTATACTAGGCAGAAGCGGCAATCGCGGAGAATGTGCCGGAATGTGTCGTCTACCTTATAAGTTATACGAGAATAATAATGAAATAAAAACAGATGGTGAATATATTTTAAGTCCAAAGGATATATGTTCAATAGATAATTTTAAAGAACTAATGGATAGCAACGTAAAATGTTTCAAAATTGAGGGTAGAATGAAATCTCCTCTTTATGTTGGAATTGTAACAAAAATTTATCGTACTTTAATGGACCAGTATAATGATGGAAAAGAGTTAAAAATTGATGATGAAGATATTAATTTATTAAAAGCAATCTTTAATAGAGAGTATACTCAAGGATTTTTATTTAAAGATAGTAATTTGATGAATTTTAAGGCTCCAAATCATCTTGGGTTAAGTGTTGGAAGGGTAACTGATGTTACTAACAAGAAGATTAAAGTGCGTTTGCACCACGGTTTGAAACAATTTGAAGGAATCAGGTTCAAAAATAGCAATTTGGGTATGACAATTAACTTTATGTATGATAAAAATGATAATTTAATAGCCAAAGCAGATGAAAAAGATGTAATTTATTTTGATAATTTTGTAGGATTAAAAGAATTAGATGAAGTAATGCTTACTAATCCTATAGTAAAAATAAGTTCGGAAGTAAACAAAAAAATTCCGATTAATATAAAGTTTGAAGCAAGATTAAATAAATCTATGAAAATAGTTGTTTCTGATGATGTAAAAAATAATCTAACTTTAGAAGGTAATATTGTGGAAGAAGCTAAATCCAGTCCTCTTTCTAAAAAAAGAATAGAAGAAGTTTTAAGAAAAACAGGAAATACACCTTTTTCTTTAAATGATATAGTAATTGATATAGATGATAATATTTTCATACCAATTGGAATTTTAAATGAGTTTAGAAGAAACGCTTTAGATAAATTAAAAAAATTAAGAGAAACCAAAAAAGAAACTTATGTAGAAAAAGAATATAAAAAAATACTTATTAATAATAATGTAACTAAAGGAATAAGTGTTTTAATTAGAACTAAAGAACAATTGAAGGCTTATAAAA
>JAZSOX010000115.1:0-2962 GCA_045537175.1 Bacilli bacterium | reverse complement strand
TGTTTTCAGCAAAAAATGTTCCATCTAAATTATATTCTTTTATTAATTTACGTATTTTTTTTATAAATTTATTTCTATCTATAATTATCCCATTTCTTAACGTGTTTTTATATGGTTTTATTATTAATAACATGTTGTTCTTTTTATTATATAAGTTTATATAATCGTCCAAGTATAATATATTATCCATAAAAATATTCCTTTCTAAAAAAAATAATCCACAAAGGGATTATTTTTAATTATAATCAGTTACTTTAGTTCCAATAAATGTTTCTGGATTTATTAATTCATTATTATGATAAACTTCAAATAAGAAAGATTTTTTATTATTCATAATTTCATTATTTTTACTAACCCCAATAACTGTTCCACTAGCAAGTTCATCCCCAACAGCTACTTCAATTTTATCAAGGCCATAATAATAGGTTCTTAAAGTACTAGTATGTTCAACAACAACGCATTTTCCAAAAAATTCATCATCTAGTATTTCTGTAACTTTACCTTCAAATGATGTTAATACATTAAATTCTGTATCACTTGTATAAAGTACGCCAGTGTTTGGTAAATAAGTGTTTTCATAATATATTAAACTACTTTGTTGTCTAGTATCATCTGCATCTTTACTATAAAAATGAACGCTTATTTCTGCTTTTCCATCCTCTACAGGTGCCTCAATTTTACTAGATGCTATTGTATCTTCTACTATAACTGACTCAACGTTATCTTTTAAGGCATTAACACCATAATTATACTCTTTTTCTTCTAAAACAAAACTATTACCTAATAATATTACACCTGTAAAAATACATATTGTAATTAGCAAATATAATGTTGGTAAAACAAATCCTTTCAATTTTCTTTTCTTCATCAATTCACCGTCCTACTTAAAGTATTGACGAAAAATTTTTCTTTATACTTAAATAGAACTTATTTTTATATTTTTATAAAAATATCTTAATATTTCTTCATAGTTATAACCTTCTTTGGCCATTCCATTAGCGCCATATTGGCTCATACCAACACCATGGCCATAACCTTTAGTAGTTATTATTATTTGATCATTAACTTCTTCTATGGTAAAATCCGTTGATCTAAGAGAAAGCTTACTTCTAAAAACCGTTCCTTTAAATACAACACCATTAACAGTTATTGAATTTACGCGATTAGTATCACTTCTAACAATATTTGAAAAAGTTAGATTTTCACATACTATATTTAATTTTTGACATATTTCTGTTTTGCTAAAAGTTTTAGTTACTTCAAAATTATTTAGATTATTATTATCATACTTAGATTCAACGCTTTGTAAATAATCTCTATCTTCACTAAAAACCAAACTCGATTTTTCCGTATACCCATTACTCATAGCAAAATAATATGCTTCTACTATTTCATCTTCATAATACATAATCTTACCTTTTGTAGCATTAACAGCAGCAGAGATTTTTTGATAATACTTTTCAAATTCATTATCCCATTTTTTTCGCATCTCATCTACCGTTATATAACTTTGATTAGAAACGTCTGTTACTATATCAAATTCACCACGAGATTGATTCATTTTATACGCTGCATAAGTCCTTGATGCTACTGCTTGAGCTTTTAACGCCTCTTCGTTGAAAGATGCTGGCATTTCTGCTGCTACTACTCCGATAATATATTCTTCTAAATTAATTGAATCTATATTATCTGTATTAGTATCTTTTACTAAAATATTTGGTTCACTATTAAAAAAAGTAGTATTTCTATTACTACTCATTGTTACTAAAATTAAGCTTAAAATAAATACTACTATTATAAGTATTCTATTTTGCATTTTTCTCCTTTAAGTTAAGTTCAAAAAATCTAATACAAAATTAGTTAGTAAATATGATAAAGCGAAACTTAAACTCATTACTAATAATTTTGCTTCCATTATTTTATCTCTTTTCATTATTTTTTCAATATTAACTCCTGAATATATGAATATACTTAAGAATAAAAATATAGTGTATAAACATACTTTATAATTCATTATATTCTCCGTTTTCATAACTTATGATTTTATTTATTCTATTTACATATCTATCAAGAGATGCTGGTTTTGTTGAAATAAAAGTATCTACAATTTCTTTTATTTTTTCAATACCTAAATTTGCACCAATTGCTAAAACATTTGCACCATTATGATTTTTTCCTTTAAATGCATCATCTGAATCTACTGCTCTTACACATCTTACCCCATTGACTTTATTTGCAGCAATAGCCATACCAACACCATTACCACAAATTAATATTCCTAGTGAATTTTCGTTTTCTCTAACTAATTTACCTAATTTAAAAGCAAAATCAGGATAATCATCTAATTCACTATTACTAATACCAATTTCTAATGCTTCTATTTCATTTGATTTTAAATATTCAATCAATTCGTTTTTTACTTCAACCCCTAAATGATCTGCTGCTATAAATAATTTCATGTAATCACTCTCCATATTAATTATATCAAATCACAAAAAAAGAACAACTTTTTTATTGTTCTTTATTGAAACCATATTTTTTATTAAATTTTTCAATGTTACCAGTTTTTTTAGTTTTTCCTTGAGCACCAGTATAGAATGGATGACATTCACTACAAACTTCTACATTGATTTCATCTTTAGTAGATTTTGTGTTAAATGTTGCACCACAAGCACATTTTACTACTGCATCTTTCATTTCTGGATGAATATTAGCTTTCATATTTCTCTCCTCTCGCCATACTAACTTTTAAGTATAGTAACTTTCGTTCTTTAGTATTATAACATATTTTTAATACTCTGCAAGTTTTTTATGAAAAAATTACATTTAGTACACAACAAATTTAATAATACTATTATTAAATTGAATGTATAATCATTTCAGCTATTTCTTTATGTCCTTTATAATTAAAATAAAAACTATTATTATTTACATAAAAATTTTTATTTAACATTAAGTCACT
>JAZSOX010000095.1:0-3933 GCA_045537175.1 Bacilli bacterium | reverse complement strand
CCATATTTATCTCCTAAAGAATTCCTATAATATAATCAACAACTTCTGAAATATCTACTTTTTCTTCTTCTTTTGTTGCATTATCTTTAACATTAACTAATCCCATTTTTAAATCTTCACTATTTAGTATGATTAATAATTTTGCATTTAATCTATCGGCTTGTTTAAATTGTCCTTTTAATCCCTTACCTAGATTATCGCATTCTGTTACAACACCATTTAATCTTAAATCTTGAACTATTTCTAATGCATGTAATTTTTCTTCTTCAGAAACATACATAACGAAACATTCAACTTGTTTCTTAACATCTTTATATAAATCCATTTCTTTTAATAGATTAATAATTCGATCCATACCACAAGCCCATCCAATTCCATAAGAATCTGGTCCATCTAACTCTTTAATTAATTTATTGTAACGGCCACCGCCACCTAAAACACTAGCTTTTGACTCACAATTATCTAATGAAACTATTTCAAAAACAGTATGATCATAGTAATCAAGACCTCTAACTATTTTAGAATTTACTTCATAATCAATTTCTAATAAATCTAAATATTTCAAAACAGTTTCAAATCTTTTCTTACTTTCTTCATTCAAGTAATCAATCGTTTTTGGCGCATTCTTTAGTATTTCACTATCAGCATCTACTTTGCAATCAAGTATTCTTAAAGGATTAGTTTTAAATCTTTCTCTACAATCTTCACATAAATCATTAATATGAGGTTCTAAATACTTAACTAAAGCTTCTCTATAATTATCACGAGATTCTTGATCACCTAAAGTATTAATATTAACTTGTAAATTGCTTATATGTAATGATTCTAAAATCTTATATTGTAAACTAATTACTTCAGCATCCACTATAGGATCATTACTGCCCAATACTTCAACACCAAATTGAGTAAATTCACGCATTCTTCCTGTTTGTGGTCTTTCATAACGATACATTGTACCATTATAATAATATTTTTTAGCATCAGGTTCAGCATATAACTTATTTTCTAAATAACTTCTTACAACACCTGCAGTACCTTCTGGTCTTAAAGTTAAATTTCTTTCACCTTTATCTTTAAAATCATATGTTTCTTTTTGAACTATGTCTGATGTTTCGCCAACACTTCTATGATATAGTTCACTTGCCTCAAAAATTGGAGTTCTTATAAATTCATAATTATAATTATTCATCATAGTAGCCACTACTGAATTTACATATTCCCATAATATTGATTCATTACCAGTGATATCTGTAGTTCCTTTTGGTTTTGTTATCATTTTATCCCTCTTTCTTATAAAAAAAGACCTAGCGTGTAAGGGCGAAAAAATTCGCGGTACCACCTTACTTCTAGGTCTCTTATTTTTATCGCTAATATGCGTTTCTAATTCTAAAAGTGTCTTCATTTATTAAGCCGTTCGACTTTCTCACCAACCGTCTTCGCTAACTAACTTTCTCTTAATAAACTACTTTTCTTTCCATAGAAAATCAATATGCTTATATTTTATTACTTTTTTAATATTTAGTCAATAAAGAATGCTTAATAAAAAAAGAAAGCGTTATTATTACAACATTCTTCTTTAATTTATCATAAATGGATCTGCTTGTGTTCCTGTTCCACTTGTTATTCGTACTGAAGATTCAAGATAGAATACTGGGCGAGCCCAATCAGAGCCATCTATGTAATTTGTATAGACATTACCAGTACCATCCACTACCCACGCATCATAACCTTCTTTATATTTTATATAACGAGCCATTGTCCACTCTCTAACAGAGTAAATCCATGATTTTTTGGAATTAGTAGCACTTCCTGGAGCTCCACCAGCTGCATATGCATAATAATAATCATGTATGTACATTAATCCTACTTTTGCTTCCACTTCTTTTGTCCATTTATCTGTTGCTATTGATTCTCCAAATGGATTTTCGATATTATACATTGTCTCTCCATTATAATTACCATTACTTGAAGTATCCCCATATTTCCAATTTGTTGTTGCTATTTTGCTTTCCCATCCTGCTGGTACATTGGTTTCGCTTAATAAGAAATCATTTCCATTTAACATTGTAAATATATTACTATCTGGCCATTCTATATTTTCTGTGTGATTATCATCCCACCATGCTATTGTCTGACCAGTATGAGATTTAGCAGTTGCAATTAATTTTAATTGATTACTTGCATTAATCCCTATTATTCTATACATATATTTTTGAGTAACATCATTAAAACAATCTGTTTTACTACTTGTTCCAAAACATACATAGTTATTTACTATATCATTATTGTTACTATTACCTTGGTATCTATACATTCCACCTTCTATATTTGTATTATTTAATCCTGATGTTGGATTTCTTAGTAAACATTCTCCTGCTGTTTCATCTATATTACACCATCTTGGTATACTAAAATACAAATAACAATATGATGCTTTTTCGGTTTTTAAAATTGCTTTTTTACTAGATGTATCAAATTCTAATGAGTTTGCTATATCATTACCACTTGCATCTATGCATCCTGATTTGGAGGGATTAAACTTGTAACCATCTGGCCAATTGAGATTAGTAGATTCATCATATGTTCCATCACTTTGTTCTAACATGATTGCAAACATATTTGTATCATTATTATTTTTTAAACGTACTACTTCTAATTTGTCTTCATTATTAATATTTTTCCAAAACATAAATGTTGTTATTACTACTACAAATAATACTAATATAACTATTTTTTTATTAATAAACTTCATACTTACACTACCTTTATATTTATAAGTAAAGTTTATTATTAACATCCCCCGGAATCTATTTTTTACAATATTTCTGTTGTAATAAAAAAAGAATAGTTTCCTATTCCTTTAACTTATTTTTAATCTTTTTTAGTTCTTTGTAATAATAACGGTTTTGATTTTTGATATCTTGAATATGCATTTTTCACTTGTTCTGGATGAGTTTCAGTTAACATTGGTATCATGCCTTTTAAATCAAGTATTTCTAATGGTGATACACCTTCAGTATTATCTAATAATAAATCAAATATTACATTTTCAATATCTTCATTTAATTTTGAATATACACTCATACCTGTACGCCTTTTAACAATTCTATGTAATACTTTTTGATACGGGTTCCATTTACTTAATTCTTCTAATCTATCCACTTCACTATAACACATACCATGTTCACCAGGAATCAAACTAGAACCTCCACTAGGTCTTTCATCTAAATTATAATGGCAATGATTTTCTTCTAAAGATGCACATGTAGTTTTCATTGAAAATAAATCAATTACTTCTCTATTAATATTTCTAGCTCTTAAATAAAGAATAGGTATTGCAGTAAGTTTTCCTGATGGTAATCTATCAAAATCAATAGCTGCTACTATAGATATTCTTCCTTCATCTAATTTACTTTCTAAATAATCTAATTTCATGCTTTCAAAATCAGAAACAAAATAATCACAACCACATTTTTTGCAACACATACCACCGCATTTTGCACATACTTCATAATTTTCAATTGCTATTTTTTTCACAGATAACGCCTCTTTTCAAATTTAGAAATTATTGTAACATAGTTTAAATATTTTCGCTATTACATATGCTATAAAAATGAATAAAAAAACATATCAAATTGATATGTTTTCTTATTGTTAATATCTTTCTATTTCTTTAGCATTTATCACTAAATAATTTCCATTTTCATAATTATATAGACATGTTTGAATAGTAATAATATAGTCATTCCCAGTAACCAAAACCCCGGTGTCATAAATTGATTTACTTTTCATATTATTAAAATGTTTATTATAATCTTCTTCAGAATCAAATTCTAAAGCCATATGTTCATTATCATTTTTTAAAACACCATATACTGCAAATATTTCATATTTTCTAATATCTTGATCAGTTTCCAAATATATATATTTATT
>JAZSOX010000065.1:0-3564 GCA_045537175.1 Bacilli bacterium | reverse complement strand
AAAAAGTCTAATATAACAGAAACACAAATGATTAATTCTTTTTATACTTCATCAAATGCATTAAAACAAAAAGACTTTGAAGATATAGAAGATTTTTCAAAAGAAGTTGAATCAAATAATATTTTTATTAAAATTTTAATTGGTGTAATTGTTATAGTATTCTTAGTAGGAGTAGCATTGCTTATAAAAACAATATATTTTTAATAATCTGCATATTATTTAATATGAGAAAGTTAAGAACTTATAAAAGAAATAAAAAAAATACAATGAATAAATTTATATTTGTTGTATTTTTTTGTGTTATTATTTGTTCTTTTATACTTTTTAATTTTTATTCAAAAAAAGTTACTCCTACAGTTACAACTTTGACTAATCAAAAGATAGATAAAATTCTTTATCAATTTTTTAGTGATCTGATAACTGATGAAGTTATAAATGCAAAAAGTGTTAATGACATATTAGAAATAAATATGAATAGTAGTGATGAAATAGTGTCTGTGAATTATGACTTAGAAAAGACTTATAAGATTCTTACGCTAGTATCAGATATATTAAAAAAAGGAATAAATAATTTAGAGAATGGTAAAATTGATGTTACTATATACGATAAATATTTAAATGTTAGTGATAATGGTTTGGTTTTAAATGTACCTTTATTTTTGGGGAGTAATAATGTTTTTATAAATAATTTAGGTCCTAGAATTCCCATATTAATTAATTTTAATGAAACGCTTTTAACAAATATTAGAACTAAAGTAACTAATTATGGATTTAATAATGCTCTTCTTGAAATATATATTACAGTAGAGATGCAAAAATTAATTATTACGCCAATGAGGGAAAAACCTGAGAAATTTTATTACGATATCTTAGTTAGTGCGTTAGTAGTCAATGGTAGTGTTCCTAATTTTTATGGCGGAACATATGAGACGAATAGTGGAATTTTAGATATTCCCATGAGTTAGAGATTATGTTATACTTAGAATAGGGTGAGAGTGTGAAATCATTTTTTATTAATGAAGCATTTGATAAAGCAGTTAATGATTATTTATTTAGTAAAGATAAAACTGAAAGTATTCTTTACAATTCTTTTTTAGTTGTAGTAATTAGAATGCTTGTAAATATTTATGGTGAGTTAGATATTATTAACCCTTTTCGTGTAAAGAATGAAATAGCATTTGATAATAATTTAGCTAAATATGGAGCTTCTAAAGAGGATATAGCAAATCTAAAAAACTTAATATATGAATATTATTTAGTAGAAAAAAGAAATGTACAGTCAGTAAAAAGAAAAGTTAATCCATATTTTATTGAAGTTCAAAAACGTTTAATTGATTTATTTAATCTAAAAAGATTGAATTTTGGACTTACTGAAAGTGATAGTCATGAGTTCTTTGATTTATTATATACTCCTGGAACTTCTAATGCTTTAAGACAATCTTATAATTTCTTAAATGCTGAAAATATTTATGAAGTGGCAGAGTATTATAAAGAAACAATGAAAAAAGAAAACGAAAAAAAAGAAGAACAAAAAAATTTATTGGGATTTGATGTTTATAAATTATTTAACTTAACTATTGCTGATATTAGTAAAATGAATGATGAAGATGTAGATAAATTAAATAGTGAAATATATAAGTCATTTGATATATCAGAAAATGCTATTAATAAAGACTATTTATTGAAAGAAAAAATTAAAGAATTGAAAATGCAAAACAATCCAATTACCACAGGTAATGGATATGTTGATATTTTACTTATAATGAGTGTTATTGTAACAACAGTTATGGTAGTAGTAATTTTTGGGACAATTGTATTTTAAGGTGGGTATATGGACGTAGAAGTAAGAGGAAAAAAGTATAAAGTTATAAAAGATTATGGTGAAACAGTTAGTACTATTGATTTTGGAGAAATAGTAACTGATTATTATGATAATTTTGATTATATTGTAGGAGATTGGGCTTATGGTAAAGTAAGATTAAAAGGATTTTATAATAATAATCATAAATTAGTAAAAAATTTTAACAATATAGATAATGTTGAAGATTATATCAATAATAGTTGTGCTTATGGATGTAAACATTTTATTTTGGAAAAGATACAAAATAAGACTGTTGAAAAAAAAGACTAGTTTTGTTATAATGTTATAGTAGTGAAAGGGATTGACATGATGGGAAAGATTAAATTAAATTTAGTATCTGGGGCTGTTGTAGAAAAGCCGTTAATAAATGCATTTAAAGCAAATAATAATAGTTATGTAGTATTTGATAATGAAATGAATGGTTCAATGGGATTGCCAATAATTTTAGTTTGCAAATTAGAAGGCAATAGATTAACAAAGATTATGGACCAAGGTGAATGGCAAATTGTTAAAGAATATTTAAAAAATATAATTGCAGGAAATCAAGTTGAATTTGTAAAAATTGATAATGAACTTGCTGCAGATGATATTTATTATACTCAATTAACTTTACCTGTACCATCATTTGATGCTTTAAAAAATGCTTATAAAGTAGAAGATAATAGTGGAGAAACTGCTAATATTTTAAATATAAATCCAGAACCAGTAGCAAATGTTACTGAACCGGTAGCACCAACTCCTACTATGGAAACTGAAGTTCCTCAAGTTGAACCAGTTGTGGCTCCTGTAGTTGAAACTCCAGTTGTTGAACCAACAGTAGCACCAATTGATCCAGTGGCACCAGTTATTGATATAGCTGTACCAGAACAACCTGTAATAAGTAACGAAGAAACAGTTGCAAGTGAACCTGCTATTGATTTAAATACACCAATGCCAACATTTGGTCCACAAGTACAAATGGAAGCACCTCAAGTTGAACCAGTAGCACCAGTTATGCCTGAACCTGAAATAACTCCAACTCCAGTTATCGAAACAGAAGTGTCTGCAAATGTTAAAGAAAATATTTTTCAAGAACAAAAAGAAGCATTTATGCTAGCTTGTGAAAATATGTTTGATGCTTTGGTTCAAAAATTTGAAAAAGAATTAGAAAATCGTAAATAGACTGAGTAAAAGCTCAGTTTTTTTCATACACTTAAATAGATATGGTATGAAAGAAATTATTAATTATTATTACAATTTTGATATTGAAGAAGTAGAAGAAAATAAAAATTATTTATCATTTAAATATTATGGTGAGGATTTTTATTTTGTTTTTTTTAATCGTACAGAGGAAGAACTTAAAGATATTGTAGAGTTGTGCATTGAACTTAAATACAAAGGTATAAGAGTACACGATATTATTTTAAATAGAAATAATTCTTTAGTTACTAAAGTTGGAGAAAATAATTATTTATTATTAAAACTAAATGCTAATAAAGATGATATTATTGACTTTATTAGTGTTAGTGAAATGACTAACAAACTTAAATTAAATCAAAATAATAGTAAATTATATCGAAATAATTGGGGAGAATTATGGAGTAAAAAAGTAGATTATTTCGAATATCAAATTAAAGAAATAGGAAAAGAAAAAAAGGTTATAATTGATTCATTTAGTTATTATGTAGGTCTTGCTGAAAATGCCATTAGTTATGTTAATAAAA
>JAZSOX010000067.1:0-4403 GCA_045537175.1 Bacilli bacterium | reverse complement strand
AAAAATAAAATCATATTTATAATAGATAATCTAAAAATATTATTATAAATAAATATTTTGTATAAAAATTCCATATAAATAAAGCTCACTAAATAAACTAAAAATAGACTTATTTTTTTCATATTATCACTCTTCATAATTATATCAAATCTATTAAATTTGTCACTAGATTTTTAATAAAAAGAGGAAGATATTTTCATATCTTCCAAAGGGTTAAGTTTTTCTATTTTAACGTCTTCGTTGACGATTATATCATTTTAACTTGCCCATACTGGTGCAGTTATTTTTGATGCCACACCACCATTAAAACTTGTATGATTTGTTACTTTTGAAACATCCCATGCTATATATGTTGTTCCATCTTCTTTTGTTACCTCATGGGTACTTAAGTCGAGTGTATATGAGGCGTTATAACCAGCTCTATAAAACATACTTCCCATTTTTGTTACACTTGATGTGTTCCAATAAGATATATCACCAACACTCCAAGTTATTGCATTATATCCAGATTCGTAGAACATACTTTCCATATTTGTTACACTTGAAGTATCCCAATTTGATAAATCTAATTCAAAATTTGTTACACCATAACCAGCCCCCTTAAACATACTAGACATATTTGTAACAACAGATGTAGTCCAATTTGATATGTTTTCAATAATCAATGTATTTGCATTCTCTCCTACACCATAAAACATACTAGACATATTTGTAACGTTCGAGGTATTCCAATTAGACAAATCTAATTCTACTGAAGACGAATAACGGCCCGTATAACTAAACATTGATTTCATATTTGTTACACTAGATATATTCCATTTTGATAAATCCAAATTAAAGTTTGTAGCATAAATTCCTGCGCTATCAAACATTGAAGACATATCTGTTACACTCGATGTATCCCAATTTGATAATCCATTAATATTCCATGTTGTTGCTTTATAGCCTGCATTTTTAAACATTGAAGACATATTTGTTACATTTGAGGTATTCCAATTGGATAAATCCATTTTAAAAGCTTGAGAATCCATACCTGCGCCATAAAACATTTCAGTCATAGATTTTACATTTGAAGTATCCCAATTTGATATACCTCCCAATTCAAATGTTGAAGTTTTGTAACCTGCATAATAGAACATATTTCGCATAGTTGTTACTTTTGACGTATTCCATTTACTTAAATCTCCTATATTCCATGTTGTTGAATTCTTACCTGCAGAATCAAACATATATGACATCTTTGTTACATTTGAGGTATTCCAGTTAGATAAATCTCCTATACTCCATGTTGTTGTTTGATAACCGGCATTTCGGAACATATATGACATATCAGTTACTTTTGATGTATTCCAACCAGATAAATCCCCGATACTCCATGTTGTTGCACTATATCCTGCAGAATAAAATATGTCTTTCATATCTGTTACATTAGAAGTATTCCAATTAGATAAATTAAATTCAAATATTGCTGATTTATATCCTGCTTCATAGAACATACTTGACATATCTGTTACATTTGAAGTATCCCATTTGGATATATCTCCAATACTCCATGTTGTTGAATTTCTACCAATACGATGGAACATATATGACATATCTGTTACTTTTGATGTATTCCACTTAGATAAACCTTTCAAGTCAAATGTGATTGCATTATATCCTGTATAGTAGAACATATCTCTCATATTTGTTACATTTGAGGTATTCCAATTGGATAAATCTAATTCAATTGTTGCGTTATATCCTGCATTTGAAAACATCCTAAACATATTCGTTACTTTTGATGTATCCCAATTTGCCAATTCCAATTCAAATGTGGTTGCATTATAGCCAGCACTTTGGAACATACTAGACATATCTGTTACTTTTGATGTATTTAATTTTATTAAATCAAAACTTATTGTATTTTTAAAATCATAAAACCAATATGCTGTACTTATAGGTTGTATTTCATCTGCCACAATTACATTTGTTATCGAATTTGCATAACTACTATACCATGGAACAGAACTAAAACTACTATAACTAGATGTTTCAATTCCTGTATACACAGCAGTTGCAGCTTTGCCTTTATATTGTTCTCCTGCTGTTACTTTATCTTTATTTTTATAAAAAGTTAATGATGTATCATCTGCAGAATATACTGCAAATGCTACTGATGGTAAATCAAAATATAAATAGCAAAATACTGTTTTATTACTTGTTACAGTTACTGATCCATTATTTTTAGATAATATTCCCGTAACTGCGTTACCTTTATTATCTACACAATTACTTATTTCTGGATTAAAATCATATCCTACAGGAAAAGTTTCAGTATCTGTATATTCTTCATAATTACCTTCTTCATTTTCTACATACATTGCAAACATTTCTTTATTAACTTTGCTATCTTCTTTTATTTCAGTTATATTTTTATTTAAAAAAGCTTTAATAGATAAAAACATAAAACAAAACTCTAAAATTAATAAAAAAGATATCATAATTTTAAAATATTTTTTATTCATATAACTTACCCTTCTTTTTCTTATTAGCTTCTTAATTAAAAGTATATAAGTAAATATTAAATTGTTTTTGATTTACACCTAATCAAGCGTATTGTTACTACACCCGAAAAAATGTATGAAATTATACTTTTAGAGGGTTATTTTATGAATATACAAAGATTAAAAGAAATAAGGGAAGATAGAGATATTCCCCAAAAAGCTATTGCTTCAATATTAAATACTACACAACAACAATATTCTAAATATGAATTAGGTATTCAGTTAATACCAATAGATAGGTTATGTCTATTAGCAGATTTTTATAATGTAAGTATAGACTATTTAATTAGCAGAACTGACGAAAGAAAGCCATATTCTAAAAGTAAATTATATTAATTTTTTTACATTCTTTTTACTAAAAAAAATATTAAATTCTTGTAAATAGATAGTAATCTAAAATATAATAATATATAGGAGTGGTTTTATGAGAAAAAGTGGATTTTTAGAAGGTGCAATTATAGCAACATTAGCTATATTTTTCACAAAATTCATTGGTATAGTTTATGTCATTCCTTTTTATGGTATAGTTGGTTCTCAGGGTGGTGCTTTATATGGCTATGCCTATAATATTTATAATTTATTTTTAATTATATCTAGTGCTGGAATACCACTGGCAATAAGTAAGTTAGCTAGTGAATACAATGCTTTAAATAAACAAAAAGAAAAAGAATATATGTTTCAAATTACTCAAAAAATAATATTAAGTTTTTCAATTATTTCTTTTCTAATTTGTTATATATTTGCTCCTCAAATAGCAAATTTAATAATAGGTAATGTTGAAGGAGGAAATACACCAGAAGCTATCGCAACTGTTATAAGATGTGTATCATTTGCTATATTAGTTGTACCAATGTTATCAATAAGTAGAGGATACTTACAAGGACATGGTTATATAAGACCAGCATCTTTTAGTCAAGTTATTGAACAAATTGTAAGAGTTATAGTTATTCTAGGTGGAAGTTATTTTGTTTTAAATGTTTTAAATTTAAGTTTAACAACAGCAGTTGGGGTTGCTGTATTTGGTGCCTGTGCTGGTGCCATTGCTGCATATATTTACTTAGTTAGTAAAATGACTAAAGTAAAAAAAGATGGCATTATAGATACAAGCGATTTAAAAAAAGAAGAAAGAAAAGAAATAGCTAAAAAAATAGTTTTATATTCAATTCCATTTATTATAACTAATATTGCTAATTCATTATATAATTCAACTGATATGATACTTTTAATAAGAGGTCTTGATTATTTAAAATTTAATGCTACAGACATTGAAACTATAAGCAGTGTATTTACTACCTGGGGACATAAACTTAATACTATAGTAACAAGCATTGCTACAGGGATAGCAATTAGCTTAGTACCAAACATAGCTAAAAGTTATGCAAAAAAAGATTTCAATGATATAAATATTAAATTTAATAAGACATTACAAATATTCTTTTATGTAGCTATGCCACTAGCAATTTTTATGAGTGTATTTGCAAAAGAAATTTGGCAAATATTTTATGGTATAAGCTCAAATGACCCAATAAGTTACTATGGTCCAATAATATTTAGATTTTCTATTATAACTGCTGCAGTTGATGCTTTATATATAATGATTTGTAATGGTTTACAAGGTCTAAATAAATCTAAATTAATATATATATCTGTAGGACTAGGCTTATTTATTAATTTATGTTTAGATATTCCATTTATGATTTTATTTAATGTTTTAGGTATATATCCATATTACGGTGCTATAGCAGCTACTATAACAGGTTATAGCATATCTTTAATCATTCCACTTATTACACTACAGAAAAAATATAAACTAAATTATTCTAGTACAATTAAAAAGTTACCAAAATTATTTGGAGT
>JAZSOX010000077.1:0-6645 GCA_045537175.1 Bacilli bacterium | reverse complement strand
TTACTTTAATAGTTACTTTTTTATCATTTCCCGTATAATTAATTGCATTATTAAGCAAATTATAAATAACTTGATTTATTTTATTCTTATCTGCGTTTACAATAGCTTTCTTAGGTAAATCTAATATGAAATGATATTGCTCAGTTTCTTTCATAACGGAATACCTTTTTATAATAGTTTTTATTTCTTTTACTAAATCATATTCTTCATAATTATAAATGTAAACATCACTTTGCACTTTAGATAATTCTAAAATATCATTAACTAAAACATTTAATCTATCAGATTCTTCCATAATAATATTTAAATGTTCATTCATTTTTTGGGAATCTTTATAAGAGATATCTTTAATCATTTCAGCATATGCTTTAATCATTGTTAATGGAGTTTTTAAATCATGTGATACATTGGCCATTAAATCTCTTTTTAATTCATCATTTTTGCTTAATTCTTTTTGAACTTCTTCAAGAGTTTTAGATAACTCTTCAATTTCTAATACTCCATTTTTAGGAAATTGTGTATCATACTTGCCTTCACCTAATCTTTTTGCTTTTTCAGTAATTTCTCTTATTGGTTTTGTTATTTTATTAGCTAAGAAAAATGATATTACAATAGAACACATAATAATAAGCAAAATAAAATAAATAGTCTGTCCTCTAAAAACACTTATAAAATTAGAAATATTTTCTAAATTACTATACACAAATACATTTATATCATTAGTTTTTACTGCATAAAGCAGACCTTTTGTATTAGTATGAGGATTTATAATTGTATAATAATCACTTTTGTCATTATTTTTAATAAATTTTGTTATTTTATTATCAATTACTCTATTATTTTTATTTAATAAACACCCTTTTTGTAAGGTATTAAAGTTAAAAGAGACATAATTATTATCTATAACACTTATACAAACTTCTTTATCATAAGCCAGTTGTTCTGCTAAAACATAAGTATCTTTATTTGAGGTATCAAATTCCTCTACTATATCATTTAGTTTGTTTATCTGATAATTTCTATATAATAAATTGAAAACAATCGTTTCACAAAACCATAATAAAAGAATTATACCTATATTAAATATAAGTATAAATATTAAAGTTTTAAATTCAATGCCTTTAATTCTCTTCTTTATATTCAATTTTATAACCCATTCCTCTAACAGTCTTAATTAATTCACGATACTTTCCCAAATGTGCTCTTAATGTTTTTATATGTGTATCAACAGTTCTATCATCTCCATAAAAATCATATCCCCATATACTAGATAATAAATTTTCTCTCGATAATGCAATATTTTTATTTTCCATTAAATATTTAAGTAAATCATATTCTTTTGGTGTAAGTTCAATTAATTTATTATCTATATAAACCTCATGAGCCAAATCATCAATTTTAATCCCCATTATTTCTAAATTTTCTTGTCTAGAATTTCTCTTAATTATAGCTTTTACTCTAGCTACTAATTCTTTAGGGCTAAAAGGTTTTGTTACATAATCATCAATTCCTAAATCAAAACCAATTAATTTATCATATTCTTCACTTCTTGCTGACAACATTATAAATGGTATATCTTCAATTTGTTTTATTTCTTTACAAGCTGTATAACCATCCATTTTAGGCATCATTATATCCATAATAATTAAATCTATTTTGTTTTTATTAACTATTTCTTTTGCTTCAAGTCCGTTCTCTGCTTCGTATATATTATATCCCTCAAGTAATAAATATTCTTTTATAACTTCTCTAATTAATTTTTCATCATCAACAATAAGTATATTCATAAGTATCACCTGTCTAAATAGTATATCATAAATGTGAAATATAAATGAAAAAATACAGTTATTTATTAACTGTATTTTTTATTATTCTATATTTCTTTTCTTAGCATTGAACAAGTCATAATTAATAATTGCGTTACCTACATCTAAAACTTTTTCTGCATATGCCACATTATTAGTAATATAATCAGCTTCAAATGTAACATCATCTTTTATAGCTTTATATCCACCAGTTGAATTATTATAATAAACCTTTTCTGTTAAGAAGTTACCATTTGGAAATACTACTATATTATTGTCTTTAATATTAAAAATATCATGACCTAAAACATATTTATTATCTATATCTAACATATTATAAAGTGTTGGCGCAGCATCATACATTCCCATTACAGTATCAACTTCACCCTTTAATTTTTTAGATAGTTCTTTATTTTTTGACCAAATTATTAAAGGCGTTTTTTTAGCTAAATAATGATCATAACTATCATATGCTATATAACCTTCATCTTCTTCAGTTTTCACTTCACCTGTTAAATAATTATAATTATATAAATAATTCATATCTTTATAACTTAATTTTGCATCGTGGTCTCCGTAAAACACAAATACTGTATTATCAAAATAACTACTATTTTTTATATTATTAACAAATTCTCCTAAAGCTTCATCAGCATAATGACTACTTACAATGTATCTTCCAACATCTCTGTCACATAAATAACAAGTATTAAGTTCGTGTCCAGTTTTTTCATCAGTATAGTAATCTCTAATATCTAAATCAAATGATTCGTGTGCTTTAAATGGTGAATGATTTGTTAAAGTAATAATTGTTCCAAAATATTTTTCATAAGTTGTTTCAAAAGATTCTAATTTTTGAACTGCTTGACCAAAGAAAACTTTGTCGTTAATTCCAAGACCTATCCAATCTTTAACTTCATCAAATACAAATGATTCACGATAGAACATTTCGGTATACCCTAGTCTTGGATGTACATTATTTCTATTCCACATAGATGCGTAATTACCATGCATACTAAATGTATAATATCCAATATCCTTTAAATTGCTAGCCATAGTTTGAAATGTATTATCTGAATATGTTACAAATACAGTTCCACTTGCAGATGGCATTAATCCAGTAAGCATTATATATTCTGCATCTGATGATGTACCCGTAGAAATTTGTGGATAGAAATTACTAAAGAATAAACCTTCATTTGCTAAATCTTTTAAATTTGGTGTAACTTCTTGTCCATTAAATTCTAAATCCATCAAGAAATTTTGCATACTTTCCATGTGTACATAAACAACATTATAACCTTCTAAAATACCTGTATATTTATTTTCTCCTTTATATTCATTTCTTTCTTCAGATTCAAAATAATTTGTAAACATTTCATAAGCTTCTTCATAACCAAATAAACTACTAATTTTTGGCTTTATAAATTGAAATATATCATTAAATTGATACATTATTACGCCGAATCTTTCAACAATATAATTTCTATTCCATTGTTTAGAAAGTCTACTATAATCTGTACCAGTAGCAGTACCAAACGAATAAGCTAAAAAACAAAGTCCTACTACAAATGTTGTAACAACCATAGTTTTTCTTTTTTCTATTTTATCCATCAAATTATAATATGGTGACGTTTTTAAATTATTATGAATATAATAAAATATAACCGGCTGTAATATGTATATAAAATCTACTAATCGTAATTGGGCAAATATTGAGTCGGTTACAGTTTCGGCTTGCGATAAAGTTGAAAGTTCTGCTAATGAACCAAATGAAGCATAAAATGTATAATACACCGAATTGACAACTTCAATTGTTGTAAAAACAATTAACCAAATAAAGAAATATTTAAATTGATTTTTTGGCTTTACAAAATAACCTAAAGCACCAATTATTAAAATAAGTCCCAAATCAGTTACCATTGGCTTGATTGAAAAAGCACCTAGGATGGTAACATTTCTTAAAATAATTGAACCACATAATGCAAGTACCAAATATGTCAAAAACAATCTATTAGTATAAACATACTTAGTAACAGCAAAGCGAATGTTTTTTAACCATTTATTAATTTGCTTCATTTACTTACCTTCTTCAAGAAACATTATAACAAGTTTCGATTATTTAAGCAATTCTTGTTGCAAAATTATTAAATGTTTGGTATTATTTAATACGTAACGCAGGTGTAGTACAGCGGCTAGTATGCGACCTTGCCAAGGTTGAGACGACGGTTCGATTCCGTTCACTTGCTCCATTTAGATAAATAACTCAGAGTTTCTGAGTTTTTTTATTTCAAAGCACTTGTCTGCATGAATTATTTACTTAATCATAAATTTTATGATAAAATAATTTATACTTTTTAGGAGAGATAGAATGGAAAAACCAATTGAATTTTGTATTGAAGCTGCTGAAGCATCAAGTGACATCGAAAAAAATAACACAGAATTAAAAAGAAAATATTTAATTCGCCATATCATGTTATATAATTACATTATTAGAATGATTAATGGAAATCGAGGCTCTTTTGGAACTGGATATCCATTCTATGCATTAGGCCAAAATCTAACTGGTGAACTTCCAGTTATAGAAGAGCAAATAAGATATAATAATGAATTAATAAGTGCTGTAGAACATAGTGAATACAGTACTTGGACTTGTGCTGAGTGCTTAGCACAAAATGGCGAATCCATGCCTGATTTAAAACAAATTTGTAAACCATGCCCGAATATGGATGATGCTTTAAAGCCTAGAAAAATTATTAATAGATTTTTAGATATTGATATGTGGATGGTTTGCAATAAAGAAAATATAAAATGTGCTAAAGAACAATTAATTATGCTTTTTGAAGCATATAATTTGCATACATCTGATAATGATCCAATTCAAACTATTCTTAACGTTAGTAGAATAAGTAAATTGTTAAAAGAAGGCGTAAGTCCTGATATTTTACTCCCAATTGATGCTCACATTATTGATTATGAAACTTTATATTCTTTAATTGAAAAAGTTCCGGAAATTTTATATAATGCACATAAAATAGGAAAAACACCATATTTACCTATTCACCCATTATCATATCGAAAAACGTGGCAATATGATGATACAGCATACAATTTCATACATGATTATTTATCAAGTTTTACACCTTATAATTTTGATGAAAAATTAAGTGTTTTACTAGAGCAAACAAGAAGCGAAATAGCAAATGACTATTCCTTTGAAGAATTATACGAGTGTTTATTAAGAACTGGTCCTGATTCAGTATTAAGAAGACATAGAACACTAGAATTAAAATCCAGATTTAGAGAAAGGGTTAATACATGGAAAAAATAGACTTACATATACATAGCAATTTATCAGATGGAACTTTATCTCCTAAAGAAATAATAGATGAAGCAGTAAAAAACAATGTTAATACAATTGCAATTGCGGATCATGATACAATTGATGCATATACTAAAGAATTATACGAATATGCTAAAACAAATAATATTAATTTAATTAACGGAGTGGAAATTTCAACAAAAATAAATAAAGCTGGAATTCATGTACTTGGTTATAATTTTGATTTAAACAATGAAAACTTTAAGCAAAAATTATCTAGTCTTCGCAATGCTAGACACGATTATTTATATAATGTAGCAAAAAAACTTAAAGATTTAGGATATGTTATAAATGTAGAAGAACTAGATAAAATAGAAGCTGTAACAAAAGCCCATATATCTACAGATGTAATTAACAATAAACAAAACGAAGATAAATTATTAAAAGAATTTGGACATATTCCAAACAAGGGCGAATTTATTGAGACTATTATGAATGAAGGTTGCCCTGCTTATGTAAAAAAAGAAACAATCACACCTAAAGAAGCTGGTGAATTAATAAGGATTGCTAATGGTATAGTTGTTTTAGCTCATCCTGTCGCATATATTTATGAAGATAATTTAACTGAACAAGATATATTAGAAATACTCAAAGATATGAAAGCAGATGGTATAGAAGCAAACTATATTTACTATGATAGAAATAACAATAGAATTGATGAAGTAGACAAATGGAATAAATTTGCAAAAAACAATAATTTAAAAATAATTACTATAGGATCTGATTTTCATAATAAAGATAATATTCATCCAGAAATAGGATTTATAAACGAAGATAGAATATTTGATATTAATATTCCTAAACTTATTGAACAATTAAAAACAAATGAATAATCATTTGTTTTTTTCATATTCTAAGAAATTTAAAATATTATTAATTAGGTGATTATTATAAAAAAATTATTTTATTTATTTTTGCCACTACTATGTGGTTCAATAATTGGACTAATAATTTCTAGTTCAATTGACTATGGGATTATAAATAAACCATTACTATCTCCACCTGGTTTCATATTTCCAATTGTATGGTCAATTATTTATATTTTAATGGGTATATCTTGTTTATTATTTAAAAATGAATATCCTAATAATACTCCTAAAGAAAGCAAAGTTTATTATGCTCAATTAATAGTAAATTTATCATGGAGTATATTCTTCTTTGTATTTAAAGATTCCTTGCTCTTCGCACCATTCTTTACCTGTTGAACAACCTTGATATTTTAGAAGTAAATCATTACTTAATCCTGCATGATACCAGCACCATGAAACAAATGTAGCACACCAAGGTTCACCATTGTTACCGTACCAACGTCCAAATTTAGTGTCGTTATCATATGATCCATTTGGCTTTAATCCTTCTTTTATACCAATTTGCTCATATGCTAGTTCAATAAATCGCTTACGATAATCGATTTTTACTTCACCTTCAACTGTAATTAAGTATCTTGCACTAATTGTA
>JAZSOX010000054.1:0-4618 GCA_045537175.1 Bacilli bacterium | reverse complement strand
ATATTTTTTTTCTTTAATAATTCTTTAGCTCTTATTTTATCAATATAATAAGGTTTATCAATTATTCTTTTTTCTTCATTTAATTCTGTATCAAAATAATTTTTAATACAAATAACTTTTTCTTTATTTTTTAATTCTTTTAAATATTTGTTTTCTTTTTTTGCTAATAACTTATTATATATATCCTCAGGTGGCTCATAATTAAATTTAAGACGTTTTTCATAAATATCTGTATAATTTACTTGTTTCAAATCAAAATCGACTATAAACCCATTCTCGTTATTTTTAACGCCTATTTCTTTGAACACAGGACAATCAGTAACTATTACAGGTGTTCCAACCATTAAAGATTCAACTGGGGTATATCCGATACCCTTCTTTATTACTTAATTGAACTAAATAATCTGCATTTGCTATATAATCAATTACTTCTAAACTAGGTTTTTTATAAATTATATTAGGATTTCGTATTTTCTTATTATCATTTGTAAAAACAATCCATATATAAGGTATATTATTTTTTTCTAGTTGTTTCGCAAATTTTTTCATGCGGTCTTTGCCTTTTTCTTTCGTTAATCTCGTAGCTGAAATTAAATTTAAAATTCTTTTAGGTTTATCTATTACTATAGGATTATAACATAATTCACATTTTATTCCTGTTATTTTTGTAAATGCTTCACATGCAGATTTGCTTACTGCAATATATTTATTTATTTTAGGATGTGTTACAGGTTTTTCGTCTTTTAGAGAATAATCTGTATGTATTACTCCTATATATTCGTCGGCTATTATATTATCTATACAATCCATATTATATGTTGTAAAAAATGCTTTCTCACAATTTATTTTTTGTCCTTTATAGCGTACACACCTTACTATTTTTTCGAGTCTATCTAACTGTTTTTGATTTGCTGTCCTATAAAATACTGTTATATCTATATTTTTATATTTTTTTGCTAGATAATATATGTAAGATTCACATCCACCTATCGCATTTAAACTATTAATATAAAATACATTACTATATTTCATTATTTCACCCCTATTCCTAATTCTCCAAATGCCCATTCTAATGCTGCAATTTCTTTATGCCATTGCTTTTTATCATCTTCACTTAAAAGCCCACATTCACAGCCATCTTTAAGTTCTTCACGTAACTTTATTAATGTTTCTATATGTTCTTTTTCGTTTTCCATATTATTTCTCCTTAAATTTATAATTATATAATTCACCTTGTTTAGTTAAACTATTTTCTGTTTCACCATTATAATAATATAAAATATCTGTTATATTAGCTTTTTTTCCTTTTCTAACTCTATTATTAAAATCTGCATCTTCTGCCATTTTTAATTTTTTATCAAATCTTATATTTCCTATAAGGTTCTTTTTATATATACAATCCCAAACACAACAGTTCCAAAACGGTGGTTCATCTTCAATTATTACAGTTTTATCTGATGATTTCCATGAAATATAACAATAATCCCAATCTTCATTATTTATTTTATTTAATATTTTTTCTATATAATTATCAGCTATCATGTCATCAGAATCTATGAAACTAATATAATCACCTGTTGCATTATCAAGTCCTACATTTCTTGGTATGCTTGCTCCACCACTATTTTCATTTAATCTTATTATTTTTAACCAATTATATTTATAATTATATTCAACAGGACTTCCATCATCTACTAATATTACTTCAATATTTTCTTGTATTTGATTATTTAATTTTTCTAATAAATTATATATATACCTATATCTTTCATATCCAGGTATTATTATACTCAATAACATTTTATAAAAACACCTCCTTAATTTCATCTGAATAAATATTCTCGGAAATTAAAAATTGTTTAAATTCATTAGTTATTTTTCCTCTTGCTATTCCCCAATTTAAGTCATTAGTACGACCTATATTAATTATATCAACATCTTTATTTATTAAATATTTCCAATTATTACTTACTATACTAGATTCCCATTGCCATGCATTTTCAGCCTTATCCAAATTATCAATTAAAGCTATTCTTCTCCAAATACTAGGTTGACAACTATGTAAATACATCTGATTTTGTTTTTGCTCAAACCAATTCTCTGAATAATCATTAGCAGGTCTATAATTCTTTTCAAAATTGATTACAGCAACTTTTTTATCTTCATCAAGTACTTTTATTGCATCATCTATTAAATCCTCTCTAACATGCTGTCTAATCAGCATATCGTCTAACATAAATAATATATAATCATCTGTCATACTTTCTAATTTTTTTCTTAGTCTTATAGTCCATTCTTTATTTCCATATACATATTCTATATTAGGATGATTAGGATAATACTTATCCATACAATGATTAAAAGCAGGTGTTAAGCATTTATATTTATCACAAGACATCATTATTATACTAAACATTATATTTTCTCCAATCTTCTATCATTTTTTTAATTTCTTCCTCAGTTAATCTTTCTGCATTATAACTATTTAACGGTTCTTTATATCTTATATTGCTCATATAATCTTTTCTTATGATATAATAATCTTTATACACATGACTATGATTCAATTCTTCTAATGTAATAAGTGCTTCATCATTTTTTTCTATATTCTCTGTTCCAATTATTATTTGATTATCACTAAAAGCATCAGCTAAATTTTGAATTGTACATGATTTGCTATTATAAACCCATAATTCTCCATTTTTACCGTGATTTAATGCCTCTATAATAATATCAATACATTTATTTATTGGAATAAAAAAACGTGTCATTTCGCCATTTCTAACTGTTAATGGCTTATTATTTCTTGCTAATTCATCAAATATTGGTACTACACTTCCTGTTGAACCAAACACGTTTCCATATCTTGTACTAATAATATCTGTTTTACTTTCATTTGCATATCCCATACATTCCATTAAAAATTTTGTACTTCCATAACAAGTAGTCGCTGATGTTGCTTTATCTGTCGAAATAAGAATCAATTTATTTACATTATTCATTATACATGCATTTATAACATTCATACTACCAATTACATTTGTTTTGATTGCTTCCATTGGTTGTTTTTCTGCTACTTCTATTCTTTTAATAGCTCCTGTATGTATACAATAATCTACATTTTCCATTGCTCTATTAATAGCTGTGACATCTCTTATATCTCCTATAACGAAATTAACACGTTCATCATCAATAGATTTTTTTAATTCCCATTGCTGTTTTTCTGACCTTGAATATATTTTAATTTCTTCTGTATCGTTATAATTTAATAATTCTATTGTTAAATGTTTAGCAAGATAGCCACTTCCTGTGATTAAATATCTTTTCATTTATCTTTTTACCTTTCTTTATTATTTTCTATTTCATATAATTTTTGTTCAATAGCATTACACAAATCCTTAAAATTTCTTAGCATATATACTAACAATGTTTTTTCATCGTTTATATTTTTATATGTCATATGTGTACTCACTTTGTAACTTTCTTTTTTTCCTTTTGTTATTTTTATTTTCATTTTTATCTACCTCACCAAATCATCTATTTCTTTATTTTCTACTTTAAAATGATAATAAGTTCCTTCTTTATCCCACATATCATAACTATTGTCATAAGAATTATATTTAATATGGTCTAATTGCGGATGACTTTTTATATCAGTTATAAATTTTAAATCATTTTTTCCTATACAATAATTTCTATCTTTTAAAAATTTTTCTATTTCTTCTGGAAACATCTTTCGTTTATCTCTCCTTTTCCCACCATTTTTCAATTTGATGTAGTGCATATTTTTCTAATGAATTTCTACAATCATATAATATTGCTAAAAATTGTTCGTGTGTTATTTTAAAATTACATTCTGTCGCTCTCATAGGATATTTATACCACCATAATTTAAATCCACTTGGTTTATGATAAAAATTAGGTCTTTCATCTTCTTCGTCCGCCCAATTATACATCTGCATATAAAATATATCATTTTCATAACAAAAATTTTTTTCGACATATAAATATAAATCTCTTAACACCTCATAAAATAATTCTTGATTTACTTCTCTTTCAAATACAAACAATTCTTTTTCCATATTTTATTTTACCCCCTATTATCATTCTTCTTCCCTCGCAACTCTTATAATACACATACTAAGTGCTCCAACAACTTCTCCAGCTACAAATCCAATTAGAAATGAAATCATGATTTTCCTCCTTATTTTATAAATACTTGAACAAAAACTTTACCATATATATTATCTTCTATAACGCTAATTCCAGTATATGTATAATCTGTTAAAATATTATCCTTATGCGTTTTTGAATTAATCCATGAGGTAACAGCTTTCTCTGAACTAATATTCCCTGCTAAATTTTCTCCTGCTACACTATAATATATATTATTCTCTTTCATCATATCAAATATACTACCATATTTTGGAGAAATATGTTCAAAATAATATCCTTTCGCTAAATCATTTGCTTTTATCTTGGCTAATTTATTTAAATCAGCTCTTAATTTTAAATCAGTTAGTCCATTTTCTTGTCTATATTCATTTATTAAATTATATACTTTTAATTCATCTGTATTTAATTTTATAGTATCTTTGCTATTAACTATTAAATAAAA
>JAZSOX010000008.1:0-8692 GCA_045537175.1 Bacilli bacterium | reverse complement strand
AATCTACATAAACATTATTATCTTTTACATTAGCACTAAGATTAACTAGCTTATTATTACCTTCAATAAGTCCAAATCCAGCTTCTGCTTTCTTACTTTTTATATCTAGTCCTAAATTATAGTTAAATGTTTCATTATTTAAGAATGTATATTCTTCAATATTCGTATTTATTTTTACATTTCCTTCATATAAATATGATTTATCTAAAAATTCAGGAACTTCTCTTAAAGTTGTTTCTACGCTTTCAAAAAATACATTACTTGCTTTTGTGAAAATAGTTTTTGGATTATTTATTGTTAATAAATAATGAATACCTAATCCAATTAATATTAGCATTATTAAACCTATTACTATAAGTATTTTTGAATTTGTTTTTTTCTTTTTTACCACAATACTATTATTATCATAATTAGATATATTATTATCCAAATTTTCTATTGGCATCGTACCTATATCTAATGTTTCTACATTTGTACTATTTTGATTATTTTCCATCATACAACTCACACCTCTATTATTCTATTTCTAGATTAACATAATACAAATATTTTTACAATATTTTTGCATAAAAAAGCTTAACCAAAAGGTTAAGTTTTTAAATTATTCTTCTGTAGTTATTTCTTCATCATTAGATAAGAATTTTTCTTCAAGTACTTCAGAAGCATCATCTTCAAGTAACTCTTTTTCAAGTTCTAATTCAATGTCACTATATTGTTTAGCACCAGTACCTGCTGGTATTAATTTACCAATAATAACATTTTCTTTTAAACCAATTAAATTATCAACTTTACCACGCATTGCAGCATCTGTTAATACTCTTGTAGTTTCTTGGAATGATGCAGCTGATAAGAATGAATCTGTTTCTAATGAAGATTTAGTAATACCTAACATAATTGGATTTCCTTTTGCAGGTACTCCACCTTCTAAAATTACTGGTTTATTTCCATCAGCAAATTCTCTTAGACTAACTGTTAATCCTTCAACAAATTCTGTATCTCCAGCATCAACAATTCTTACTTTGTTAATCATTCTCTTAACAATAATTTCAATGTGTTTATCGTTAATATCTACACCTTGTAATTTATATACATTTTGAATTTCTTTTAAGATATATTCTTGAGCAGTTAATGGATCTGTTACTGCAAGTAATTCTTTAGGTGAAATAACACCTTCAGTTAATTTATCTCCTGCCTTAACTTCATCCCCAACAAATACTTTTACTTTCATGTTGTAGTTAGTAATATGTTCTTTAACTCCTGATGCATTTTCAATTACAATTGAATGTTTTCCATTTTGTTCTTCTACGCTTATAACTTTACCTGTTATTTCAGCTATTGTAGCTTTAAACTTAGGAATACGAGCTTCAAATAATTCTTCAACTCTCGGTAAACCTTGAGTGATATCGGCATCACCACCATGCGCAACACCACCACTGTGGAATGTACGCATTGTTAACTGAGTACCAGGTTCACCGATTGATTGAGCAGCCATAATACCAACTGCTTCACCAGTTTCAACTAAGTTACCTGTTGCTAAGTTTCTACCATAACATTTTTGACAAACGCCATTAACTGTTTTACAAGTAAGTACACTTCTAATTTCTACTCTCTTAATACCAGCTTTAACAATTTTTGCAACAATGTTTTCATTAATCATTTCGCCAGCTTCAAGAATAGTTTCTTTAGTTTCAGGATCAATAATCTTTTTAGATGAATATCTTCCTAAAATTCTTTCTGCAAGTGATTCAATTACTGAACCATCTTTATCATTAATTAAGTCATATACAACTACACCTTGCATTGAACCACAATCATGTTCTTTAACAATAATGTCTTGAGCAACGTCTACAAGTCTTCTTGTTAAGTAACCTGAGTCTGCAGTACGAAGTGCTGTATCGGCTGAACCTTTTCTTGATCCGTGTGTAGATAAGAAGAATTCAGATACTGACAAACCTTCAATAAATGAAGATGTAATTGGAATTTCTACTGTAGAACCATCTGGTTTTGCCATTAAACCACGCATACCTGATAATTGAGTAAAGTTTGAAATAGAACCACGAGCACCACTGTTCATCATCATGAAGATTGGGTTTTCATAGTTATTATCAGTTATTACACTTAATTCATCTTTAACTTCATCAGTTGCATTTTCCCAAATAGTAATAACACTTTCATATCTTTCTTGTTCAGTAATAATACCTTTTTGATATTGTTTATTAATCTTTTCAACTTTTTGTTTAGCAGCAGCAATAATTTCTTGTTTCTTATCACTTCTAACAACGTCAGAAATTGAAACTGTAACACCTGCTACTGTAGAATATTTAAATCCTAAATCTTTTAATGCATCAAGCATTACTGAAGTTTCAGTAGTTTTATATCTTTTAAATACTTGAGCAATAATTTGACTTAATGTTTTCTTAATAAATGGTTTTACTAATGGCATTTTAGCGATTTCTTCCGGAATATTAGTACCCATTTCTAAGAAATATTTATTTGGAGTAATACCTTCGATATTTTCTTTAGTACCTTCATTTAGGTATGGGAAAGTATCTGGTAATATTTCATTAAATATAATTTTACCTACTGTAGTTACTAAATATTTATTAAGTTGCTCCTCAGTAAATAATTTATGTTTAAACGATTTAACTGGAATGGCAATTCTTGTATGAAGATTAATTTCTCTTCTTTCATATGCCATTAAAGCTTCATTACAATCTTTATATGCTTTTCCTTCATTAGGCTCTCCTGCTTTTTCAATTGTTAAATAACAGTTACCTAATACCATGTCTTGTGATGGTGTAACGATTGGTTTTCCATCTTTGGGATTTAAGATGTTATTAGCACCTAACATAAGAATTCTAGCTTCTGCTTTTGCTTCTTCTGATAAAGGTACGTGAACAGCCATTTGGTCACCATCGAAGTCAGCGTTGAATGCTGTACAAACAAGTGGATGTAAACGAATTGCTTTACCACCAACAAGTTTTGGTTCAAATGCTTGAATACCTAATCTGTGTAGTGTTGGAGCACGGTTTAACATTACTGGATATTCAGTAATAACTTCTTCTACTACATCCCAAACACATTCATCTCTTGATTCAATTAATTTTTTAGCACCTTTAATATTGTGAGCTAAACCTCTATCAACTAAACCATGAATAACATGTGGTTTGAATAGTTCAATTGCCATTTCTTTAGGAAGTCCACATTGATACATTTTTAAGTTTGGTCCAACTACGATAACTGAACGTCCTGAGTAGTCAACACGTTTTCCTAATAAGTTTTGACGGAAACGACCTTGTTTACCTTTTAACATACTAGATAAACTCTTTAAAGGTCTATTAGATGCTGCTGTAATACTTCTTCCTCTACGACCATTATCAAATAATGAGTCAACAGCTTCTTGAAGCATACGTTTTTCATTTTGAACGATGATTGTTGGAGCACCTAATTCAAGTAATTTCTTTAAACGATTATTTCTATTAATAATTCTTCTATATAAATCATTTAAATCTGATGTAGCAAATCTTCCACCGTCTAATTGAATCATTGGACGTAATTCTGGAGGAATAACAGGAAGAACTGTTAAAATCATCCATTCTGGTTTATTTCCAGATTCTTGGAATGCTACTAATGCATCAAGTCTTTTTACTAGACGAATTCTTTTTTGACTTGTTGCATCTTCAAGTTCACGACGAACTTCTTCAATTTCTTTATCTAAATCTACTCTTTTAAGTAATTCTTGGATAGCTTCTGCTCCCATTCCTACTTTAAAAGTATTTCCATATTTTTCATAATATGCTCTATATTCTTTATCAGATAATGTTTGTTTTGCTTCTAAAGGAACATTTCCTGGATCAATAACAACATAACTAACAAAGTATAGTACTTCTTCTAAGTCTCTTGGACTCATATCAAGTACTAAGCCCATTTTAGATGGAACACCTTTAAAGAACCAAATGTGAGAGCAAGGTGCAGCAAGCTCTATGTGTCCCATACGTTCACGACGAACTTTAGAACGAGTAACTTCTACACCACATCTATCACAAACTACATTTTTATATCTAAGTCTTTTATATTTTCCACAAGAACATTCAAAATCTTTTGTAGGTCCGAAGATTTTTTCACAGAACAAACCATCTCTTTCTGGTTTTAAAGTACGATAGTTTATTGTTTCTGGTTTTTTGATTTCTCCATAAGACCAACTACGAATCTTTTCAGGTGATGCGATACTAATTTTAATTCCCTTAAATTTACTTACATCTATCATTATTCCACCTCAATATCTTCTTCTATATCCCCAGGAAATTCTAAATCATCAAGTGAATCTTCTTCCTCTTCTGGTTCTTCTACATTTTCGAATGGTTCTTCATTTTCTTCACTACTTGGAAGTTCAATTTCTTCAATTCTGAATGGTTCATCAGAATCTTCATCTTCTTCTAAGTCATTAAATTCTTGTACTTCATCATTATTGTCAACTACTTGAACATCTAATCCTAAAGCTTGGAATTCTTTAACTAATACTCTAAATGATTCTGGTACACCAGCTTGGTTAACAAGTTTACCTTTAACTAATGCTTCATAAACTTTAACACGACCAACTATATCGTCAGCTTTAACAGTTAAAATTTCTTGAAGAACATGAGCAGCACCATAAGCATATAATGCCCAAACTTCCATTTCTCCGAATCTTTGACCACCAAATTGTGCTTTACCACCTAATGGTTGTTGTGTAACTAATGAGTAAGGTCCAGTTGCACGTGCATGTAACTTGTCATCAACCATGTGATGAAGTTTTACCATGTACATTACACCAACAGATATTTTATGATCAAATGGTTCACCAGTACGTCCGTTGTAAAGAATAGTTTTTCCATCTGGATCCATACCAGCTTCAGCCATTTCTTCTTGAATATCTTCCCAAGTTGCACTGTCAAATACTGGAGTTGCATAATGAACGCCTAATTTTTTACCAGCCATTCCTAAATGTAATTCTAAGATTTGTCCAATGTTCATACGAGATGGAACACCTAATGGGTTAAGCATTACATCTACTGGACGACCATCTGGTAAGTATGGCATATCTTCTTCTGGTAATACTAGAGAAATAACACCTTTATTACCATGACGTCCTGACATTTTGTCTCCGATTTGAATTTTTCTCTTTTGAATAATATATACACGAATTACTTTTGAAACTCCAGCAGGAAGTTCATCAGAATTTTCTTTTGTATAAACTTTAACATCATGAACTACTCCACCAGCACCATGTTCAACTCTTAAAGATGTATCTCTTACTTCACGAGTCTTTTCACCAAATATTGCATGTAATAGTTTTTCTTCACTAGTAAGTTCTTGAACACCTTTAGGTGTAACTTTACCAACTAGGATATCTCCTTCTTTAACTTCAGTACCAATTTTAATAATTCCATCAGCATCTAAGTTTTTACGAGCTTCTTCACCAACATTTGGAATATCTCTTGTAATTTCTTCTGGTCCTAATTTTGTATCACGACAATCTATATCATAGTGATCTATGTGTAATGATGTATAAACATCATCTTTAACTAATTTTTCATTTAATATTACAGCATCTTCATAGTTATAACCATTGTATGTCATGAATGCTACTGTCATATTCTTACCTAATGCAAGTTCACCATTTTCAGTTGATGGTCCATCAGCAAGAACTTGTCCTTTATGAACCTTATCACCTTTTTTAACTAATGGTCTATGATTAATTGAACTAGATGCATTAGAACGTTCAAAGTTAGCTAAGTAATAAGTATCTTGTCCACTAGCTACTTTAACAATTATCTTTAAAGCATCAGCATATTCAACTACACCATCTGCTTTACAAACTACAGTTGATCCTGAATCTCTTGCAGCAATCCATTCAACACCAGTACCAACGATTGGTGCTTCACTTCTTAAAAGTGGAACTGCTTGACGTTGCATGTTTGAACCCATTAATGTACGGTTTGCGTCGTCGAATTCTAGGAATGGAATACAACTTGTTGTAATTGAAACAACTTGGCTTGGTGCAACGTCAACATAGTCAACAGCTTCACGCTTAACCATAACGTTATCACCATTATGACGAACTAGAATTTCATCTTCAACAATTTTTCCATCCTTATCTAGATTAACTGTTGCTTGTGAAATATATAAATCTTGTTCTTCATCAGCAGTCATGTAAGTAATTTCTTGTGTTACTACTCCATCAACTACTTTACGATATGGAGTCATTATAAATCCATATTCATTTATTTTTGCATAACCAGCTAAACTTGTAATTAACCCGATGTTTTGTCCTTCTGGAGATTCTATTGGACAGATTCTACCATAGTGAGATGAGTTAACGTCACGAACGTCCATACCTGCACGTTCACGAGAAAGTCCTCCTGGCCCTAAGCTTGATAAACGACGTTTATCTGTAAGTTCTGCGATTGGATTAATTTGATCCATGAATTTTGATAATTGTGATGAACCAAAGAATTCTTTTAAAGCTGCAGTAACTGGACGAATGTTAATTAGAGTTTTTGGTGTGATATTTTCTACTTCTTGAGTAGTCATTCTTTCACGAATAACTCTTTCCATTCTAGCAACACCTGTTCTAAATTGGTTTTGAATAAGTTCACCAACTTGACGAACACGTCTATTTCCTAGGTTATCGATTTCATCAGTATTACCAATTTCATCATGTAAATTTAAATAGTATGATACAGCTCCATAAATATCTGGAATTGTAAGTCTTTTTTCATCAGTAGTTGTATCAATACCAATTACTTTAATAACTCTTTTTGAATCATTTTTAGCATATACTAATACTTCTTGAATCTTATTGTAATCATCAAGTTCCATATTTGTAATAGTTTCTTTTAAGTTATAACCATTTGCAAATACTTCTTTTAATGTAGCAAGTACTTTTTTATCAATTAATGTACCTTTTTCTACAACTGTCTTTCCATCAACTTTAATGTTTTCTGCTAATGTGCATCCTAATAATCTTTCGCATACATTTAATTTTTTATTAAATTTATAACGTCCAACTTTAGCTAAATCATAACGGAATCTATCAAAGAATCTAGTTATTAATTGGTTTTTAGCACTATCTAAAGTTGCTGGTTCTCCTGGTCTTAATTTTTCATAAATTTCAATTAAAGCTTCATCAGTATTTTTAGTACTATCCTTAGCTATTGTATTTGTTAAGAATTCATTTTCTCCAAATACACTAATGATATCTTCATCACTAGATAAACCAATTGCTCTTAAGAATGTAGTAATTGGAACTTTTCTTGTTCTATCAATACGAACATAAACTATATTCTTAGCATCAGTTTCAAATTCTAGCCATGTACCTTTATTAGGTATAATTTCTCCTGATATAATGTGACGTCCATTTTTATCGATTTCTTTCTTATAATAAATAGATGGACTTCTTACAAGTTGTGAAACAATAACTCTTTCAGCTCCATTGATAATGAATGTTCCAGAATCAGTCATTAATGGCATGTCACCTAGGAATATTTCTTGTTCCTTAACTTCTCCTGTTTCATGAATGAAAACTCTTGCTTCTACTTTTAATGGTGCAGCATAGTTTACCATTCTTTCTTTTGCTTCTTTGATAGAATATCTTGGAGTTTCTAATGAATAATCTCCAAATTCTAAAGAAATGTTACCAGTAAATGATTCCACAGGAAATAAATCATCAAATACTTCTCTAATTCCTTTTTCTAAGAAGTCTTGATAACTTTTCTTTTGAATTTCTAACAAATCTTGCAGTTCTAGCGTATTTTTTGATTTTGCAAAGCTTCTTCTTTCGCGATAATCACCAAATTTTAAGGTCTTATAAGCCACGATATCACCCCTATACATAGATTTAAATTTGAAAAATATAAATACGTCACCAATTTAAAATTCTAACAACAAATGTCGTTAAAGTCAACTAATTTTTGGCTGAAATTACCCAAAATCCTTTACTTTTATCCATTAATTCGCACGTACATATCTTTTCCAATTCTTTTTTTACGCTTTTCGCTCCTTGGTCTTTGGATATTACAAACCACAATTCCCCATCTTTATTTAATCTTGCTAACCCACCTTTAAGGAAATCCATAAGTACAGATTTACCTGCTCTTATAGGTGGATTAGTAATAATTAAATCATAATTATTTACTACATTCTCATAGATGTTACTTTCTCCAACAGTTGCATCAACTTTATTTATTTCTATATTCATTTTACATAAATGAATTGCCCTCTTATTGATATCAAACATATCTATATGTTTGTTTAATAATTTACTTAAGGTTATTCCAATAAAGCCATAACCACATCCGATATCTAAAATATTATTAAATTCTTTTTTATTAGTTGCTAAAAAAGTTTTTACTAAAAATAAACTAGCATAATCTATCTTATTTTTAGAAAAAACGCCATTATCACTTTTAAACGTAAAATTATTTTCATTCAAAGAAAAATTTATGTCTCTAAGTTCACTTTTCAAGTTTTGATTGTTGGTAAAATAGTGTTCCAATACTAAATTCCCCGTTTCTCGTATAAAATTAGTATAACATAATTGAGAATCTGATACAAGAAAAAATTGTATTGCTTTTTAAACTAAAACAAAAAAAGATTATTCTTCACATAAAGAATAATCTACCTTACTATTTTTATTTACCAATATATTTTT
>JAZSOX010000052.1:0-3292 GCA_045537175.1 Bacilli bacterium | reverse complement strand
TATCTTTTTCAATATCAATAATGATCGGGATAAGTTTAACTGATCTAATACCATCATCATTCTTTAATATATTATTAAATTATAACTTCCCTACTTCAATAATAGTAATACTACTCTCTTTCTTTTTTGGGATAATCTCAGTAATTATTATTAATAAATTAATGAATAACAAAAGTAATTCTTTATATAAATTGGGTATACTAAGTATGATAGCTCTTATGTTACATAATTTTCCCGAAGGAATAGCTACCTTTATCGGTAGTGTTAAAGATGTAAATTTAGGAATTAAACTATCTCTTGCTATAATGTTTCATAATATTCCTGAAGGTATTTCTATAGCTGTTCCAATATATTTTGCTACAAAATCCAAAAAGAAAGCATTATATAGCACTTTTTTATCAGGATTGGCTGAACCTTTAGGTGCCTTCTTAGCGTTTATATTTTTAAAAAAATACATTAATAATTTAATGATAAGTATAGTTTTACTTTTTGTTGCAGGGATTATGATTACTCTATCAATAAATGAAATGTTGCCAAAAGCAATTAGTTACAAAGAAAACAAATATATTTATATTGGGCTTCTTTTAGGCATTATTTTAATTTTATTCAATCACTTTATATTTTAATGTCAGTTATTTCCAAAAATATATGTTTATTTAAAGTATTTTAAAATAAAAAAGGAACATAATAATATCAGGAGGTAAGAAAAATGAGAAATAGTAATTCAAAAGCTAATAATAGAAGTCAATCTAATAATCAAGCTCGTAATAACAATAAGGCTAATAACAAAAGTCAATCAAATAGCAGAGCTAATAACAAAACTCGTAGTAATAACGAAAGTAAATAGTAGATTACTTAGTAAGAAAGGTATGATTAATTACCTTTCTTTTTTATATGTTACTCATAATAATGAGGATGTTTAGAATAATCATTTTTTATTTTTTCACTGGATATATGAGAATATATTTCTGTAGTAGATATATTTTCATGTCCCAATAATTCTTGAATTATACGTAAGTCAGCTCCGTTATTAAGCAAATGAGTCGCAAAAGAATGTCTTAAAATATGTGGCGATATTTCTTTTTTTATGCAAGCATCATCACATAATTGTTTTAATATCTTAAAGAATCCTTGTCTAGACATTCTGCTACCATTATAATTTACAAATAAATATTCAGATTGCTTAGTTTTAAGTATATAATTTCTATATTCATTTATGTATAAATCTAAATATTTAATAGTGATATCTCCCATAGGAATAATTCTTTCTTTTTTTCCTTTACCCATAACTTTTACTGAAGCATCTTCTCTATTTATGTTTGATAATTCCAAATTAAGAAGTTCAGATATACGCATTCCTGTAGCATATAATAACTCTAGCATTGCTTTATTACGATAATCTATTGGTTTTTGAAGTCTCATATTTAATAATTTATTTATCTCATCTTCAGTTAAAAACTTAGGTAATGTTTTATCTAATTTGGGAGATTTAATATTTTCACACGGATTAATATTAATTCTGTTTAAATCTAACATATAATTATAAAATGATTTTAAAACTGTTAGATAATGTGCATTTGTCTTACTACTCTCTTTTGAATTATATAAAAAAGTTCTAATGTCGTCTTCATTTAATATAATTAAATCTTCATCTTTAAAAAATTCAGATACTTTAAGTAAATTATAACGATAAGAAGCATAAGTATTTTTAGATAATTTTCTTTCATATTGTAAATAATTTAAATAATCTTCAATATTTTTATTTAAACAATCACCATTTTTCATTTACATCACTATTTAAATTATAGCATAAATCATTTAATCTTGCTTTTATTTTTGCTATAATAATATATGTGATTAATTATGAAAGTTTTAGCAGATTATATGCGACCTAAAAAATTAGAAGATGTTATTGGTCAAGATCATTTAATCGGAGAAAATAAAATACTAACCAATTTAGTAAAAAACAAAAAAATGTTTTCAATGATTTTCTATGGTAAACCTGGTATAGGTAAAACGAGCATTGCTTATGCAATTAGTACCGAGATTGGCCTTAGAACTAAGTTTTTGAATGCTACAATAAATAAAAAAGAAGATTTTGATAACGCCATTGAAGAAGCCAAATTCTATGGTGATTTAATTTTGGTAGTAGATGAAATACATCGTATGAATAAAGACAAACAAGATATCTTATTACCTTATATAGAAAATGGTACTATTATTTTAATTGGACTTACTACTAGTAATCCATATCATAAAATAAATCCTGCAATTAGAAGTAGATGTCAAATATTTGAACTACATGAATTAAAAGAAAAAGATATAATTAAGGTATTAAAAAAAGCTACTAGCAATCTAGAAAATATTAAAATAGATGATGAAACATTAGAATATATTGCTACTCTTTCTGGTGGAGATGTAAGAAGTGCTTTAAATTTACTTGAAATATCTTACTATTCTACTAAAGACTATATTGTAAACATAGATATCGTAAAATCTATTAATACAAAACCTGTATTCTTCTATGATAAAAATGAAGATGGGCATTATGATGTGTTGAGCGCTTTACAGAAATCAATTCGTGGAAGTGATGTAGATGCTACTATTCACTATATAGCAAGACTTATAGAAGCGGGTGATTTAGATAGTATTTATAGAAGACTTTCGGTAATTGCTTATGAAGACATAGGTCTTGCTAATCCAGGGATTGGTCCTAGACTTGATGCTGCAATTAACGCAGCTGAGAGAGTTGGTCTTCCAGAAGCTCGTATTCCTATTGCAGAAATTGCTATAGAAATGGCTTTATCCCCTAAAAGTAATAGTGCTTATCTGGCTCTTGATGCTGCATTAAACGATATTCATAAAGGGCTTTCTACATCTATTCCAAATCATATAAAAAACGGAAGTCCAGATTATAAATATCCTCATGACTATCCTAATTCTTGGGTTAAACAAGAATACTTACCAGAAAAGTTAAGAAATTCTAAATATTATATTCCAAAAAATAATACAGTAGAAAACAATTTAAATAAAATACATAAGATTATGAAAGGCGGTAAATAATGAAAATAACTGTTATAGGTACTGGAGCTTATAGTGTTGGTATTGCATTAATGCTTGCAAAAAAACATGATAATAATATTGTAATGTGGACTGAAAACGAAAGTTATGTAGAAGAATTTAATAATACTAGAAAGATATCAAATATATTTGATAATGTAATATTACCTGAAAATATTAGTATTACAAATAGTTATGAAGAAGCTATGAATAATACAAGTTTAATATTTTT
>JAZSOX010000072.1:0-2632 GCA_045537175.1 Bacilli bacterium | reverse complement strand
AGAAGAAAAAGAAATAGAAAAGAATGATATGTTATTAAAAATATTATTTACAATGTTTATTATAGCTATTGTAGTTATGACAACATCAATAATAATATTTATAAAACAAAATTATAAAAGAAATATTAAAGTTAAAAATCTAAAAAACAAAAGTAAAATAAAAAATAAAAAGAAATAATAGGTGATAGTAATGTTTGGAAAAATACTTTATATTAGTGATAATATCGCACATGTAGAAAACAAAATGAATAGAGATGTTGCTGCAGATTTAATGAATGTTCATGTAATATTTGAAGCTAAAGAGCAAAGAATATTAGGAGAAATTGTAGAATTAAACGAAGAAATAATAAAAATTAAATTTTTAGGAGAATACCTTGGAAAAAAATATTTAAATGGTGTACTTAGAAAGCCATTGCTTAATTCTAGCATCAGAATTATTAATGGTGAAGAATTAATGGAACTAGTGGGAACATATACGGAAAAATCATTTGTATTAGGAGATTCTGCAATATATAAGAATTTTAAAGTGTGTCCAAGCATTAATGATTTATTTTCCAACCATTTAGCTATATTTGGTAATAGTGGTTCTGGTAAGTCTTGTGGTGTAGCTAGAATTGTTCAAAATATTTTTAGTAATAATGTACTTAATCCAGTTAATTCAAATTTATTTATATTTGATGCTTACGGTGAGTATAAAAATGCATTTAAATCATTAAATGAAAAGAATGCATTGTATCAATATAAATTTATTACAACTAATCCAGTAGATGAAGATGATTTTACATTAGATATTCCGATTCATTTATTAAATTTAGATGATTGGGCTCTTTTATTACAAGCAAGTACTCATTCACAACTGCCTATAATAGAAACAACAATAAAATACGCTAGAATATTTTCTCAAGAAAATGAAGAGTCTAGAAAATTAAAAAATCATTTAATTGCAAAAGCTTTATTAGCTATATTATTTAGTAATGAAACTACTGCTAATAAAAAGAATGAAATATTTACAATAATTGAAGTGTGTAATACACCAGAATTTAATTTTAATTCAGTAATTCCTGGGGTAGGTTATCAAAGAATATTTAGTGAATGCTTTGAAATAGATTCTCATGGTAATTTTGGAGAAAGTGTGTTAATTACTGACTATATTTTAAAACATATATTAGATGATACTAAAACTTTTGACGAACCCGAAGGAGCTTATTATACTTTACAAGATTTTGCCAAAGCTTTAGAATTTACCTTAATCAGTGAAGGCTTCCAACACAATGAAAATTTATATAGTGATTCAATAATTTTAAAAGTAAGATTAAACACTATTATTAGTAGTAAAGTAGGCAAATATTTCACTGGTAATGAATATGTATCCCTACATAACTATATTACATCTTTAATTATGAAGAATAGTAATAAAGCACAAATAATAAATATTAATTTAGAAGATATTGATGATGTTTATGCAAAAGTAATAGTTAAAATATTTTCTAGACTTATGTTTGAATATTCTAAAGGTTTAGAAAAAAGAGCTAGTATTCCATTTCATCTATTCTTAGAAGAAGCACATAGATATATTCAAAAAGATAATGACACATTCCTAATAGGTTATAATATATTTGATCGTATTGCCAAAGAAGGGCGAAAATATGGTGTTGTACTTGATATTATTAGTCAAAGACCAGTTGAAATATCTGATACAGTTATCGCTCAATGTTCTAATTTCTTGATATTTAAAATGACTCACCCTTTAGATATAAAATACATTGAAGAAATGCTTCCAAATATATCTAGTGATATAGTAGAAAAACAAAAAGTATTACAACCAGGTACATGTGTAGGATTTGGTGGAGCATTTAAAATTCCAATGATAGTAAAATTAGAAATGCCTAATCCAATGCCATATTCATCTAACTGTGATGTATCAAGTTGTTGGAAATAATGTCAGATACTATTTATTAAGTTGTAAGAAATTAACTCGCAAATAGATGCGAGTTTTCTTTTGCTATAAAGTACTTAAAATTTAAGAAAAATAATAAATATGGTTGTTTTTATAGTATAATAGAATTAACGGATAAATGATAATTTAGTTTGTTAGGAGGAAAAATATGAGAAAATGTTTAAGATGTGAAACTGAAATGGTAGAAGATTTAGTAGTTATGGTATCTAATGGTGGTTATGGACTAGATATTAGAGAAAAAGGAATATTTAAATCTGCTATCGAAAAATTAAAATGTGCTGTATGTCCTGAATGTGGATATACTGAAACTTATGTAGAAAATACAAATAAAATAAGAGAGTTAGCAAAAAAAGATAAAAAATAATTCTATATTTTGTAAGAAATAGATGATTATTATAATTTATGAGGAGGGATAAAGTGAATTTAAGAAATATAAAACAAACAATAACAGCTATTATAACATCAATATTTTTAAGTTATATTTTAATCACAACAAAAGATTTATTACTTACAGATGCCCGGAATGCTACGGAGCAACCACGGGAATCATCGGAAAATTCGCCTCGCGCGAGGGTATGATACGACTGAAGTGCGACTGTGAAAAGGGCTCTTCTTTGGATATTGAAGTCTCGGCTGACAGCAGAATGAAGCTTACCGTTCCGTGCATCTTTTGTA
>JAZSOX010000117.1:0-3217 GCA_045537175.1 Bacilli bacterium | reverse complement strand
GTTTCGTTACTTCTATATCATTAACATATAATAATAGTTTTGCATTTTTATCACTTAATTCATATGAGTATTCAAAATTTGTTTCAGTTGCTAATTTCTCTATAGTAGCTTTATTATTCTCAAATTTAACTTCTGATGTTCCTAAAACAAATTTTTTGATTACTACTTCACTTTGAACTTCTTTTCTATTTATTATAAGTTTATACTCTTTAGAATTTCCAGCCTCTGCAGTAACTTTAATTATTACCTCATTATCCCCAATCACTAATTCTTTGTTATCAAATTCAACTGTTGCTTTACTATCTGTTGTTTCAATTTTTAACTCTACTTTTTTATTATTAGTTTCATATTGCATTTGATCTTCAATAGCAATTTCATTATCATCCACTTTTACAACTTTTAGTGTTACATCTTTATTTTTTTCAACTGGCTTTGCTGTAGGTTTTTGAGTTGTTGTTGAATTGTTTGAACTTCCACTTGAATTATTTGATGGTTTATCTTGAGTAGAATTGGTATTGATGTTACTACTACTTTCTTCTTTTTCTGTTGAACTATTATCAGATGTATTACCACCACTTATTTTTGATCCGGATTTATCATAAATTTCACCTTTTGCATTTGAATATGTGTTTCCACTATGACAATGATATTCATCTGTATCTAATCCCCACTTTGAACAATTAGTTCTACAATAATGACATCCGCTAGAATCTAATCCACCAGGGTGCGCCATTACATTAATCGGACTCAATATAATAGTAACTACAAGTAAACTCATAATTATATAATTTTTCTTTTTCATATTTTTTACTCCTTTTCAACAAATACTAATTATTTTTCTTAATATCTTTTATAATTTTTTTATAATTATCAACATTTTTTTCAATCATTCCTTTATATTGTCTAGTTTCTTGCTGATAATAATACATATTAAATTTTCCATCTGTAAAAAACTTCTCAATATTCCCTTTATCGTTCAATTCAAATTTGTACGGTTCATACTTTTTCAAATCATATCCAATTAAAATTTTATAGTTATTATCATTTAAATCTTTATAATTACAAATTAATAATAAAAAATCTCCTCTATCCAAATCTGATGGTTCTTTTTCAAATGATTTTCTATCAAATTTAAATAAAAATTTAAACGTTTCTTTTTTATCTTTTGGAATTTCTAATGTCGACCCCACAGACTGATTAGTATCTTGATTTTCAACCTGCATACCCAAACATTTTTGACCACTGTTTAACATATAGAATGAAATATCATTAGCAAGACCATTACCAATATTTTCTAATATAATATCAACGTATAGGGTAATACTATCACTTTCTTCATTATAATGTTTTGAATATGCATACAAATAATATTTATCTAAATTATGTTCAACAACTTCTATATTATTTAACTTCAATCTTGGCCTATATGTTTCCTTATTTTGATTTTTTATTTGTTTATTAGTATTCATATTAACCAACCATATATTAATTACTGTGGCTGCTAATGTTAATAATAATGTACAGTAATCAAACCAATCATGTTGCGATAATTTATTAATCGCTTCAATTATTTCAGAAAATTCCATATATTACCTCCTAAATAAATTATACCACAAAATTAACTTTTACCTTAGCATGTATATTAAATTTAAATATTAATTTTAAAAATGTTTTATAATCATTTTAAATGGTATTTTAAACAAAAATGCTGTATCAAAAGTGTATCTAGCGCGCTTTTTTGAACATACAAAAAACGTGCAAACCCTTTATTTTCAGGTATTTGCACACAAAAAATGAGGCCTTTCGGCCTCTTCAGGGGGTTTTGGTTGATTCACTCTCACCTTTGAAATTCGTAAGAGTTATATCATTAGCATGACTACTATCATGCTATAATAATCATATTATATTAATTTTTCTTTGTCAATTAAGAAAAGTTGAATTTAACAAAATGTGTATAGTGAAATATAAATAATTTTAAATTGTGTTTACAAAACTATATGGCAGCATAATATTGGAAAAGAATAGTATAAGTATGTTGTATGCATAATACCTTCTTTTTATTTTTAATGAAAAATACTAATCTAAAAATATTTTGTTGCAAATACAAAAATAAAATATAATTTATTTTAAAAATTAATAATTTGTTTGTGTTAATATTATAATGAGATGATTTAGTTGAGAAGAAGTTTGTTTGTTATTTTAGTATTATGTTTAATAATGCCATTTAAGGTAAACGCTCAAAGAGGATGTTGTTCACATCATGATGGAATTGCTGGTTGTCATTCTAGTGGGAAACAATTATGTAATGATGGAACATTAAGCCCGTCCTGTATTTGTACGTCAGTTGAAAAAACTATTTATGGTTGTACAGATAAAATAGCAACAAATTATAATTCTTTAGCAAATATTGATGATGGCAGTTGTGAGTATAAAACGAATGTTGAAGAAGATAAAAGATTTGATGCTATTGTTAATGATGAAGATGATAGCGGAAGTAGTATAATAGGATTTTTAGTAATAGTGTGTGTTGCTGCTTATGGAATATACTATTTTAAGAAGAATCGAAAATAATATAATTAATTTATAACTTACTACAATATAGATATGGTTATAAAATAATATTATGGTATAATTTACTTAAGATAAATGGTGGTAATAATGCAGTGTGATATAAAAGATAAAATAAATAATAAAGAATATATATCTAAAAAGTTATATGAAAAAAGTATAAAAAATGATATTATTAGTAGTTTTGATTTAGATTATTATAATAAAGAAATTCTTGAACAACAATATTTAAAATACAAAGATTATTTTGATAATATGTTTATTCAAGTTGATAAAAATATTAAATTAGATAAAGAACAAATAATGGCTATTTTAACAGATGAAGATTATTCAATGATTATTGCAGGAGCAGGTACAGGTAAAACTACTACAATTGTTGCTAAAATTAAATATTTAGTAGAGATAAAAAAAGTATTACCTGAGAAAATATTAGTTATAAGTTTTACTAAAAAAGCAACAGAAGAATTAGAAAAAAGAATTTATTATGATTTTAATATACCAGCAAAAATTACTACTTTCCATTCTCTAGGATTAAATTATATAAGAAAAATTTTTAATAATCGTATTTGTTATGTAATTGGAAGTAATGAACAAAATGAAATATTCTTAAATTATTTTAAAGAAAATATATTTCCATATAAAGATAAAA
>JAZSOX010000031.1:0-5684 GCA_045537175.1 Bacilli bacterium | reverse complement strand
CTTCTTTCTATATATTCAAGATAAGCATCTGTATCAATAGCACCATATTTAAATAACTTATCCATCATATAATCAAAATTTTCTTCTCCTATAAATGGTATTAAAGTTTCTAAAGCTTTTGAATTCAAATTTTCTCTTGTTACAAAAAACCCAACTAATTGATCAATATCTTCTATAGTAGTGTGACTAGAATAAACACCTTGTTTTATTTTTAAGAATTCTTTTTCAGTAAATATTTGCCACATTTGTAAATCTTGTAACAATAATTCAAATTCACCAGTAGTCATTATATTTTTTAACTCTACAACCATTTCAATGCTCAATTTTCCAATTATACCTAAATAAATTAATTCTCTATAATATGTTTTATTCGGTTTTCTATTAAAAAGAACATCTTTTGGTTTTTCATCAATTGTAGTAAATAATGTATATTTATTTGTTGTTTCTTTTTCCTGTTCTTCAATAGTTGGATTAATTTCTTCACTATAAGCTGAAACTAAATAATTATTTATTCGTTTATATTGATCCTTTCTGTTTTCTAACGCTGAATTAACAGTATCCATTATTTCTTCCTTATTTGAATCTTTTAACACTTTATAAGGACCAACTTTAAGACTTCTACATAAACGTATAAATTCAGTTAAATCTTCTTTAGCGATAAAATAGCCTTTAAATTCAGTTAAATCAAATGCATTTCTGCCCTCAGCATTATTAATTATTTCTAAAAGATGTAAATAATCATCGGTAAATTCAGTTTCTTCGCTTCCTCGAGCCTGACATACCACTTTTAATGATCCGTTATATTTATTTAATTCATCAAATGTTTGTGCATTTTTAAGTAAATAAAATGTTCTTTCAGCATCTAAAAGTTCTTCAAATTCTTTTGCATACTCTACAGCTATTTCGTACCATAACTTACTAACAAAATATCTATTATAATTTTCATTTAATTCTGATACGCTTATTTCACTTTTTCTTTGTTCGCTAAGTTCAATAATTTCTGATATTCTTTTAATTATATCTCCATAAGTTTGCATCACTATACCCCAATTCTAAACATTAAATCTAAAGTAACAAATGTCGCCATCTTGCATTATATATTCTTTTCCTTCAAGTCTTATTTTACCATTCTCACGAACCTTTAATTCGCTTCCAGAATCCTTTAAATCTTTAAAGCTCATAACCTCTGCTTTAATAAATCCTTTTTCAAAATCACTATGAATAATTCCAGCACATTGAGGAGCTTTCATACCTTTTTTAAATGTCCAAGCTCTACATTCATCAGTACCTGAGGTAAAGAATGTTGCTAGACCTAACAAATCGTATGTAGCAAAAATCAACTTATCTAAACCACTATTATTTATTCCTACATCTAGTAAAAATAATTTTTTGGCTTCATCATCTAAATCTGCAAGTTCACTTTCCATTTTAGCGCACATTACAATTACTGATGAATTTTCTTTTTCTGCATAATCTTTTAATTTAAGTGAATAATCATTGTCACCAATTGATGCTGATATTTCATCAACATTTGCAACATAAATTACTTTCTTTAATGTAATAAAGTTAAAGTTTTTAACTAATGTTAATTCATCTTCATTAAAATCTACTAATCTTAAAGGAATACTTTTTTCTAAATTATCTTTAATTTTTCTTAATGCTCCAACTTCAAGCATTGCTTCTTTATCTTTTGTAGTCTCAGCTTTTTTTTCTATTTTACCAAGTCTATTAAGAGCTATTTCTAAGTCTGCTAATATAAGCTCAGTGTTAATTATTTCAATATCTCTTATTGGATCAGTTTTTCCTTCAACATGAGTTATATTTTCATCATCAAAGCATCTAACAACTTCTACGATTGCATCAACTTCTCTAATGTGAGCTAAAAACTTATTTCCTAATCCCTCTCCATTACTTGCGCCACTTACTAAACCAGCAATATCAATAAATTCAAATGTTGTTGGTACAACGCTCTTTGGATTATATAAATCTACTAAATAATCCAAACGTGTATCAGGAACTGTTACAACTCCAACATTTGGTTCAATAGTAGCAAAAGGATAATTTGCTGCTAATATATGCTTTTTTGTAATTGCATTAAATAATGTTGACTTTCCGACATTAGGTAATCCAACTATTCCTGCTTTTAAACTCACTTTTAAAACCTCCTATATTGTTGGGAAGCTATTTACTCCCAGCGGTAAACCTATTATATACCAAACCGCCAATAATACAAGCATTGTTAAACCAATTATTATTGAATATGGTAATTGATATTTAATAGATTCAAATAAATTAATTTTTTTATCACTTTGATTATACTTTTCTAAAAATGCTATATAAACAATAAAATATGCTAATAATGGTGTAATATTCATTGTTGATGTTTCAGCTAATCTAAATACAATTTGAGCAAATGCAGGTGTCATTTCTGCTTCCATCATAACAGGTATAATAGTTGATGATAACATATACCATTTTAATTGAGATGATGGCACAAATAAAGTACAAACTGCAACCCCTAAAAATACCAATATTATTAATGGTAAACCATTAAATCCAGAATTTGCAATTAAATCTCCAATAAATGCTACTACTACATTTCCAATATTAGTTTGTTTAAAAATACTAATAAATGCTGATGCCAAGAAAATCATTACTAACATATTTCCTATACCATCAAGTGAATGACCTAAATCATCACAAAAATCTTTATGATTTTTTATCGATTTATAACCAATGCCATAAAACAATCCTAAAATAATAAATAATATTGTAACAATAAATACAAATCCATTACTAAAGAATGAATTAACACTAAACAATTTATCTATGTATGTTACTTGGCTATTATCAAGCAAAGCTCCACTTAATGGAAGTCCTGGAATAATATTATAAATAAATATTATTAGGTAAATGAATGCACTACCGCACGCATACAATATACCTCTTTTTTCACCATTAGTAACAATATCTTCTTCTAATTCTGTTTCTGTAAATTCATACTTTGGTAATTTTTTTACTATTAGATTTTCAGTAACAATTGTTATGATATATGATACTAAAAGTACTGCTACTAACATAATAAATACAAATGCTAAAGAATTAATAGTATAACTTGAATTAACAGTTTGAGCTGCTAATTTAGTATAAGTAAGTAATCCTGAATCACTACTAGTAAAAATTACATTAATTGCATTTCCACAAGATAATGCAGCAAACGAAGCAATAATACCAATAGCTGGATTTCTTTTACCATAATAGAATAATAAAGCTCCCAATGGTATAAAAATTAAATACGATAAGTCACCAAATATACTTGATAAAACACAAATTAATACAAATATAAATGTTAAAGTTTTCTTTTGTAATTTTTTAGTAGTTAAAGTTATTGCAGTTTGTAAAAATCCACTTTTATCCATTATACTAATTCCCATTAGAATTATAATTAAATTAGATAAAACAGTAAAATTTGCAAAATTAGATACTGTATTAGTAAATATATATTTAATTCCACTTATACTAAATAAAGAATTAATAATTTCAGTTTCCGGCATTAAATCCAATGTAACAGTATTTATTTTATAAAATGTTGCCTGTGTATCCAAAATATGTAAAAATCCACTTAATACAATTGAACAGAAAATTAACAAAACATAAGTCATAAGTGGATGTAATCCCTGCTTCTCAGTTTTCCTTAATTTCTTCATTTTTGTTCACCTTCTTAAGCTTTTTTTGAAATTCTAATCTATCCATCATAATTTCTCTACCACAATTATCACATTTAATTTTGATATCTACACCCATTCTTGTGATAGTCCATAAATTAGTTCCACAAGCATGTTGTTTTTTCATAATGACTTGATCATTTAACGCAAATGATTTATCCATAGATTATTCATCTCCAATGGAAATATTAAATATTTCCATAATTCTTTCTAAATCTTTTACTGAATCAAATGTAATTTCGATTTTATTTTTATTAATTTTTACTTTATTTCCAATCTTATCACTTATGATATTTTCATACATATGAAATTTTGGTTCTTTAGCTTGAACTATTATTGGTTTTCTTTTTACTACATTACCATTACTAACTAATTCTTCTAAATCCCTTACATTCATATTTTCTCTTACAATTTTTTCTGCTAACTCATCAATTTGATTAGAATCTTCTAATTTACTTAAAACTCTTGCGTGAGATGTTGATAACTCTTTGTTTATTAACATTGTTTGAATATTATCAGGTAATTTTAATAAACCTATTAAATTTGTTATATAACTTCTACTTTTACCAAATTTAGTAGCAAATTCTTCTTGAGTCCATCCTCTTAATTTAATTATATTAAGCACACTTTTTGCTTCATCAATTGGATTTAAATCTTCTCTTTGAATATTTTCAATTAAAGCAATTTCCATCATTTCTTGATCAGTAAATTCTTTAATTATTGCTGGTATTTCAGTAAGACCTGCTAAACGAGAAGCTTTACAACGACGTTCACCAGCAATAAGCTCATAACCTTTTATACTTTTTTTAACTATAACTGGTTGAACAACTCCATATTCTTTAATAGATATTGCTAACTCTTTTAAACTATCTTCGTTAAATGTTTTTCTTGGCTGATATGGATTGCTTCTAATATCATCAAGTTTAATCATTGTAACATCATTCTTATTTTCAGTTACGATTTCTTTTTCAAAATTATCAAAGTCAATTACATTATTAGTAAATAACTGTTCCAATCCTTTTCCTAAAGCCTTTTTCTTAGTTTCCATTTCTACCAATCACTTCCTTTGCTAAATTACGATAAGCTTCAGTAGCTCTACTAGTTGGATCATATTCATTTATTGGCTTACCATGAGATGGAGCTTCCACTAATCTAACTAATCTAGGAATGATTGTATTAAATACTTTATCTTTAAAGTACTTTCTTATTTCTTCGATAACCTCTAATCCTATATTAGTTCTTCCATCTAACATAGTAAGTAATACGCCTTCAATTCTTAGTGTAGGATTCATACTTGATTGAACCATTATTATTGAATTTAACAATTGTGTAATTCCATCTAAAGCAAAAAATTCACACTGTACTGGAATAATTACTGAATCACTTGCTACTAAAGCATTCATTGTTCCTAATCCAAGTGAAGGTTGACAATCAATAATAACATAATCAAAAATATGTCTTACTTCATTTATTGCATTTTTCAATTGCTCATTTTGTCTAAAAGTTTGATCTTCTAACATTCTTTTAACAAACTCTACATCAACACCAGCTAAGTTTAATGTTGAAGGTACAATAGCTAAATTTTCAAATTTAGTTTTTTTTATACCTTCTTCTATAGTACATTTGCCAGTTATCACTTCATAAACATCATGATCAAAATCATTAGAATTTAAACCAAGTCCAGTAGTAGCATTACTTTGCGGATCTAAATCTATTAATAAAACTTTTTTTCCTTCTTTTCCTAATGCTGCAGCAAGATTTATACTTGTTGTAGTCTTTCCAACGCCACCCTTTTGATTAACTAATGAAATAACTTTAGCCATAACACACCTCTATTTTTTATATATTTCCACTACTTAATATTTTATCATATAAAGTATAATTATTGTAGAAGAAAATATCAAAAAATAAAAATATCATATTTATTTTAAATTCATATAAAAATACTTTTTTGATATA
>JAZSOX010000135.1:0-3707 GCA_045537175.1 Bacilli bacterium | reverse complement strand
GGATTCTTTATAAAATTCCTTAGCGATGATATAAAGAAAGCGCTTAAAGATAGTGTAGAAATTAAATATGATTTAGGAAGAATGTTTATAATTCCTAAAGATAATAATTTTGATAAAGTAATTAGTAAATTAAAAAATATTTTTGGAATACATGAAATAATAGTTGCTTATAAAATAGAAAATAGAGATGTTAACTTTATAGGTAATACTATAGTAGACCGTTTAAAAAATAAAAATTTTAAAACATTTAAAGTTGATGTAAAAAGAAGTGATAAAAATTATCCAATAAATGGAATGAGTTTAAGAAAAATATTTGGTGGTTGTATTTTAAAAAATATTAATGATATTAAAGTAGATGTTAATAATCCAGAGGTTACTGTACATGTAGAAATTAGAAATAATGAAGTATTAATTTATTTTGACAGTATTAAAGGTATTGGAGGATATCCTGTAGGAACTTTAGGAAAAGGTATACTAATGTTGAGTGGTGGAATTGATTCGCCTGTAGCAGGATACTTAGCAATGAAAAGAGGAATTAAATTAGAAGGAATTTATTTTGAAAGTCCTCCACATACTAGTGAAGCTGCTTTAAATAAAGTAAAAGAACTTGCTAAAAAGTTAGCTGTTTATAACAACGATATTAAATTACATATTATTAATTTTACTGAAATTCAAGAAGAAATTTATAAAAATATACCTCATGAATATTTAATAACAATTATGAGAAGAATGATGTATAGAATAAGTGCAATAGTAGCAGCAAGAAGTAATGCAAAAATAATTGTTAATGGAGAATCAATCGGTCAAGTTGCAAGTCAAACATTAACAAGTATGAGTGCAATAAATGAAGTAGTTAAAATTCCAGTTATAAGACCAGTGGCATGTTTTGATAAATTAGAAATAATTGATTTAGCTAAAAAAATAGATACTTATGAAACAAGTATTTTACCATATGAAGATTGTTGTACAATATTTGTTCCAGAACATCCAGTTATAAATCCGGAAAAGGAAAAATGTGCTCTATATGAAAAATTAATAAATTATGAAGATATGATTTATAGAGCGGTAAAAAATAAAACAACTATTAAAATAACTAATGAAGAAGAATTAGAATATCAAGATTTATTATAATGTATTAAATTAATTAAAAAACACCATAATAATAGTGGTGAATAGTATGATAAATAAAAATAGTTTTTATAAAGGTCAAGATATATTAAATGAGAGTTTTAGGATAAGAATGAATAATTATTTTAACCCATACGAATATAATTTTGAGAGTAATATAAAAGATAACGAAAACAGTGATATAGCTTGTCAAAAAAGTAAAAGTCATACTGAAAGAAAACAAATAAAAAAATAGAGAAAACATGTAATTAAACATGTTTTCTTTTATTTACAAAAAGACATTAGTCCTTTATAATTGTAAGTAGAGGTGTAAAAATATGAAAATATTATCTGTAAATGCTGGTAGTTCATCATTAAAATTTACTTTAATTGAACTTCCAAGTAGAGAAGTACTTGCTAGTGGATTATTTGAAAAAATTGGTATGGAAGGTAGCATGTACACTATTAAATTTAATGGGGAGAAAATAACTAAAGAATGTTACTTAGCAGATCATTCATTTGCTGTTTCAAAATTAATTGAAGAATTAGTTGCTAATGGTATTGTAAGTTCTTTAGAAGAAATTGAAGGTGTAGGACATAGAATTCTTCATGGTGGTTCAGAGTTCACAGAATCTCTTGTTTTAGATGATGATATATTAACAAGAATTTCTAAATACAATGAGTTAGGACCACTTCATAATCCTGCTAATATTATGGGCGTTAAAGCTTTTATGAAAGTTTTACCTAATGTTAAAAACGTTGGAGTTTTTGATACAACATTCCATCAAACTATGAAAGAAACTGAATACTTATATCCAGTCCCTTATGAATGGTATACAAAATACGGGATTAGAAAATATGGTTTTCATGGAACAAGCCACAGATTTATTAATAGAAGTATTTCTGAATATTTACAAAGAAATGATTTAAAAATAATTTCTTGTCATATTGGAAATGGTGGAAGTTTATGTGCAATTGATAGTGGTAAGGTAGTAGATACTACAATGGGATTCACTCCACTTGCAGGTATTATGATGGGAACTCGTTCTGGAGATATCGATCCATCAATTATTCCATTTATTATGAAAAAAACAGGACATACTGCAGAAGAAATTGTTAATGAATTAAATAAAAAAAGTGGACTTCTTGGTGTAAGTGGTGTTTCTAGTGATAGTAGAGATGTTGAAAATGCTGCTGCTGAAGGAAATGAAAAAGCTATATTAGCACAAGAAATGTATGCTCAAAAAATTGCTAACTATATTGCAATGTATAATAATTTATTAAATGGAGCAGATGTAATTACATTAACTGCTGGTGTTGGTGAAAACTCTAAAAATATGAGAAAAATGATTATTGAACGTATTCAAAGTTTAGGTGTAAAAATTGATGATGAAAAAAATGATTTTAGAGGTGAATTTAGATTAATAAGTACTGATGATTCTAAAATTCCAGTATATGTTGTGCCAACAAATGAAGAATTAATGATTGCCCTTGATACAATGGAATTAATTAGTTAGAGGGTGGATACCATAATAAACAAAAGTATATTAAGTAAATTATATAAAGAAATAAAGAAGTATGATGAGATAGTTATAGCACGTCATGTAGGACCTGATCCTGATGCTATAGCTTCTCAAATAGCTTTAAGGGATTCAATTCTTTTAACATTTCCAAATAAAAAAGTTTATGCTATTGGAGCAGGCGTATCTAAGTTTAAGTCTTATGGAAATTTAAATCATCCAAGTTATGAAGAATTAACTAAACCACTATTGATTGTTTTAGATGTTCCAAATATGTCTAGAATAGATGGTATAGATAATTTGAATTATGATAATATCATTAAAATTGATCATCATCCAAAAGAAGATATAAAAGCTGTCGTTGAATGGGTAGATGAAAAGAAATCTAGTACATGCCAAATGGTAACTGAATTTATACTTAATACTAGACTTAAATTAAATCAAAAGATTGCTGAAAATTTATTTTTAGGTATGGTTTCAGATAGCGAAAGATTTTCTTTAAAAAACACTACTTATGAAACATTTGATACAGTACATGAATTATTAAAACAAAGTGGAATAGACTTTACATCACTTTATGATATTTTATATTCTAGACCATTTAGTGAATATAAATTTATTGCTCATATAACTAATAATTTAGTAATTGATGAAAACAAAATGGGGTATATAAAAATAAGTGATGAAGATTTAAAAAAATTTAATGTTGATGTGGCAACACCATCTAATTTAATTAACAATTATAATTTTATAGAAGAATTATTAGTATGGACATTTATTACAGAAGATATTAAAAATAAACAATACAAAATAAGTATTAGAAGTAGAGGTCCGATAATTAATAAAATTGCTAATAATTATAATGGTGGTGGACATAAATTTGCTTGTGGTTCTAGACTTAAAACTATGGAAGAAGTAGATGCTTTAATTAAAGATTTAAGTAATGCTTGTTATGAATATGAAAATACAGAGTTACAAGAAAAAGAAAACTAATATATATGAAATAACGTTATCAAATAATGAGAAAATATCTTTATATGATGACGTTATTTTAAAATATGAACTTCTTTTAAAAAAAGA